>CAZALQ010000202.1:0-617 GCA_964485605.1 uncultured Oscillospiraceae bacterium | reverse complement strand
CAGCCACTGAAGCGGCGGATAAGAAAGAGGACTTCTCCGGAGAAGATATCCCGGCGTCACTTAATCAGTTCTTAAAAGACGGTTCAAAAGTGATAGGCATACCGTATGAGAATGTTTGGAATCTCGGAGAGGGAATCTTTAAACATGTGCAGGATGTGGTAAATGGTGACGGGTTCCTGTCGTTTAGTTCAGATCAGAAAGACCCCGGGGAAAAAGTTATAGCCGGTTATCTGAATGAAGCTATCGTAAACAAAGATAAGTACTCCCAGGAGAAATACTGCGGTTTGCTTTATGAGCTGGGTGAATCAGACAAAGATATAAACGGCCGTTTGGCTCAGATGATCCAAGGCGATGAAGCTATCGTAAATGCTGCAAACGACAAAGTAAATGGAAAGTTTGACAGCTATGAAAACACAATAAAAGAGTACAAAGAAAAAGGCTACCCGGTGGCGGCGGTATCTAAAGCTATTGACGAGATAGTGAAGGATATGACCGGAGAAAAGAAAGAAAAAGAAGATATAGACCCTGATAAGATCAAGGAAATATCCGGATCGTATATGAAGTCTCTTGATTATGATGTAAAGCTTTACAAAAACAATGACCTTGTATCTGCAGTA
>CAZALQ010000201.1:0-3228 GCA_964485605.1 uncultured Oscillospiraceae bacterium | reverse complement strand
TATGCAAGCTTCGCAATGGATGTGGTCTTGCCTACTCCGTTTACCCCTATAACGAGTATTATGAGGGGATAATCTTCTGAAAGAGCAAGGCGCTCCTTTTTATCTACCATCTCGCATACTATCTTTTTTATTTCCTTGCGGACGCTGTCGTTATTCCAAAGATAGTTTGAGCGAATGGCATTTCTGAGCCTTTCTATGATCTTTTCGGTAGTCTCAACACCTATATCAGATGTTACAAGAATATCATCAAGCTCATCGAGCATATCCTCATCCGGTGTCGGCCTTGCTATAAACAGATCCTCTATTTTTTCGCCAAGTTTACCGAAAAAAGATTTCTTTTTTTCATATGCCATGATTAAACCTCAAAGTCATCTCCAAGCTTTAAGGAAAGTATTTGAGTGATACCGCTCTCCGGCATTGTGACACCGTAGAGCACATCAGCGTACTCCATTGTAAGCTTTTGATGTGTAATAAGTGTGAATTGAGGCCCTGTGAAGCTTCTGATGTAACTTGCTACCGTATCGATGTTTGTCTCGTCAAGAGCTGCCTCGATCTCGTCAAGTATACAGAAAGGCGTCGGCTTAGACTTAAGGACCGCAAACATCAATGCAATTGCAGTCAAGGTCTTTTCACCTCCGGAAAGAAGGTTCATCTTCTGAAGCTTTTTCCCGGGCGGCTGCGCCTCAATTTCAATGGCGGATTCCACAGGATTATCAGGATCCTCAAGGGTAAGCCTTGCATGACCGCCCTTAAAGAGTTCTCTGAAGGTCTCTTCAAAGTTCACCACCACAGTATCAAAGTTTTCTTTAAACTTTGCTTTTATTATTCTATCCATGTCGGAGATCACTTTGCGAAGCTCGTCCATGGCTTTTGATATATCATCTCTTTGGCCGGTGAGGAATTCATATCGCTCTGATACTTCTTTGTATTCTTCTATGGCTCCGATATTAACATCACCAAGCTGTCTTAATCTTTCTTTATACTCACGGCTTTCCTTAAGAGCTCTTGAAAGAACAAATTCCGGATCCTCGTGCTCAGCTGCCTGAGCATAGGACATCTCGAATTCTTCCCAAAGCTTATCCTTAAGGCTCTCTGTTTGAGTATCAAATCTTGTCCTTCTTACTTCTGCATCATGCTTTTTAAGCTGGATCTCATAAAGCTTTTCATGAAGTACTCCTGCCTCTTCCTCGAGCTTCTCAAGATCGGCAGCAAGATTATCCTTTGAAGCCTGTGCATCAGACAGCTTCTTCTCCGCCGCTTCTTTTTCGGCTTCCTTTTCGGAAAGAAGTGCTTTTGCATTCTTGCTGAACTCTTCGATCTGCTCGATTTGAAGCTTTGCAGAAGCAAGGGATTTTTCCTTTGCTTCCTTTGTTTTATGGAGCTCATCTATACCGGCTTTTACAAGGCTTTCAACATCCCTTGCATTCTGAAGGCGAAGGGCTGCGGAATTGAGCTCCATCTTAAGCTGCATTTCCTCTTCCTTGGCCTTTCCTGCGCCGGCTCCTGTGAAGGCCTTTTGAGCGTCTTCCTTTGTCTTTTCAGCATTTGCAAGGCTCTCATCAAGATCCTTAAGCTGATTTGTCAGATCTTCTTTTTCAGCTTTTCTCGTAAGGATGTTAGAAGAATTATTTTTTAGGCTTCCTCCCGTAAGGGCTCCTGCCATATTAATAATTTCGCCTTCGAGGGTAACGAATTTATGAGGCCCGTTACTTGAGTTTGACATATTGATTGCATTCTCAAGGTTATCGCAAAGGACAACATTGCCAAGAACATAGTCAACTATATCTGTATAGCCGCCCTGGATCTTGACGATGTCAGAAGCAAGGCCTATGAAACCCTTTTTCCCTTCGAACATATCTACGGAAAGAGGCGGCTGCACCTTAAGATTTTCAACAGGAAGGAATGTAAGTCTTCCGGCCTTATCCCTCTTTAGCATATCTATTGCTTTTGAAGCAACATCATCGTCCTTGCAGACAATATTCTGAAGCTTTCCGCCAAGTTCTGTTTCGATGGCAAGTTCATAGCCTCTCGGAACAATGAGGAGATTTCCCAAAGTGCCGATGATTCCATTAAGTTTTTTGTCCATCAAATACTTAACAGCGCCGTTGTACCCTTCATAGGATCTTTCCAGCTCTTCTAAGAGATTGATCCTCGCAGAAAGCTTTCCCCTTTCTACTTTCAATCTTTCAAGCTCATAGGACGCCTTTTCAAGGAGCCCTTCTGCCTCGAGCTGGCTCTTTTCAGCCTCTTTGGTCTCCTGCTGCTTTTCTAAAAGGGCTTTCTTTAATTCACTGCATTCCTTTTCAGAGGATGCAACGTTCTTTACCATTTCGGAATCATTTGATTCTTCTCTGACAATTCTGTCTTCAGTTTCTTTGATCTCACCTTTGAGCCTTTCCAGCTCGTTATCAAGGGAGAGTTTCTTTTCTGCATTGACTGAATCCCTTGAGGAAAGCTCGTGGACCTCATCTATGCATCTGGCAAGGTCTGCGCGAAGCGATGTGAGTTTATCCTCAAAGTCTCTGCTTTGTATTCTTAAATCTCTGAGTTTTTCTTCAGATTCGTTCTTTTCTTTTTCTGTACCGGCAATAGCCTTCTCGATCTCTTCGATCTCTTCTTTGACGGCTATGCCCTTTGAATCGGCTTGCTCGATCTGCTTTAAGATAATATTTATCTCAACATCAGCAGCCTTATCCTTTATGGACAAATACTCTGCCGCTTTTTCGCTGTCTTCCTTTAATTTGCCTATGCGGCCCTCTATCTCACCGATTATATCGTTTACACGTGACAGGTTGATGACAGCTGAATCAAGCTTTCTTTCAGCCTCTGCCTTCTTGGTTCTGTATTTTACAACGCCGGCTGCCTCTTCAAAGATTTCGCGGCGGCTGTCCATCTTGTTGCTTACGATATCGGCGATCTTTCCCTGACCTATTACAGAATATCCTTCGACACCGATACCCGTATCCATAATGAGTTCGCGTATATCCTTAAGTCTGCATATGTTCTTGTTAATGAGATATTCGCTCTCACCGGATCTGTACATGCGCCTTGTGATGGCGACCTCTGTATAGTCAATAGGAAGCATATGGTCGCTGTTGTCTATAACTAAAGTGACCTCAGCCATTCCCTTTGCTTTTCTGTTTTGGGTTCCGGCAAAGATGACTTCTTCCATCTTTCCGCCTATGAGCATCGTAGGACTTTGCTCGCCAAGGACCCATCTGATTGCAT
>CAZALQ010000200.1:0-3230 GCA_964485605.1 uncultured Oscillospiraceae bacterium | reverse complement strand
GAAACGAAAGCTGTGTTTACAGCGATTATTCCGGCAATATTACATACTATGTAGGCGAAAGCGAAAAGACAAGAATAGGAACCAGGGTCGCTGATATCTATACATCTGACGACAGAGTTGGGCTTTTCTGTCCTGTAACCGGATTCGTAAGCTACTATCAAGATGGATATGAAGAAATACTTTCACCGGAAAGTGTTATGGCCATGGATCCATCTGAATATGAAAATATCAGGGCAAATATCATATCCACAGAGAAATCATCAGTATCAGCAGGTGATTTCGTATACAAGGTCGTTGACGGCGGAAGCTGGTACCTGATGCTCCCCATAACAGAGGAGCAATTGCTTAACTTCCGTATAGGCAGTGATATAGAGATCTTGCTCGAAGACGGCACTGTGCTTAAGGCAAATGCAGAAAGGGTTCTTGGCGATAAGAATCTGTCTGTAATGGCAAAGGTCCTCAGCTATTATCCTGAGTTTTGTCAAAAAAGAACTTTGCAGGCGAAGGTCTCAACAAAACAGACAAAGGGTCTTGAAGTACCTGTTACTGCCGTAGCATATGTGGATGATAAACCGGGTGTTTATGTTCTCGGTACTGACGGAGAGTATCATTTTACGAGGATAGAGATACTGGATGAGAGTAACGGAAGCTATGCTGTAACTGAGAATCAGTTTACAGAGAGACTTTCAGACGGTACTGAAAAGACTATTTATAGTATTTCTCTTTACGATGAAATAATTAGAGATGCTGAGCAATATAAAAAATAACTATATTGAGATAAAAAAGGCTCTGCCTCAAAATGTTCTTCTGATCGCTGTATCAAAAACAAAGACAATCGAAGAAATTGAGGAAGCAGTTTCCGCGGGATGCAGGGATTTCGGGGAAAACAAAGCACAAGAACTAAATATTAAATATGAAGCTCTTCCAAGCCTTAACTGGCATTTCATAGGAAGACTTCAAAAGAATAAAGTAAAATATGTAGTGGGTAAAGCCTGTCTCATCCATTCTGTGGACAGCATGGAGCTTGCCTGTGAAATTAATAAAAGAGCAGAAAAGGCCGATATTGTTCAGGATATTCTTATCCAGGTCAATGCGGCAGGCGAAATACAAAAGGGCGGAGTCAGCATCGATGATGCAAAACTCTTGTATAAACAGATATCTGAAGAGTGCCCCTTTGTAAGAATTAAAGGATTTATGCAGATCGCTCCGGAAACAGATGATCCGGAAAATGTAAGGATGTACTTCAAACAGGTGTATAATCTGTTTAAGGAATATAAATTGGATATACTTTCAATGGGTATGTCCGGTGATTACAAAGTTGCTGTAGAAGAAGGCTCAAACTGTGTTCGCATAGGAAGTGCAATCTTCGGAGCAAGAGATTATTCAATCAAATAAGGAGATGTAAATTATGAGTTTTTGGACAAACCTAATCGGTCTCGAAGAAGATGACGAAGATGAAGAACTTGAAGAGGAAGCTGTAGAAGAAGTTAAAGAAGTAAAGGAAAGAAAACCACTCTTCGGCGGATCTCAGAAAGAAGAAGCAAAAGCTCCTACAGGATTCGAGAGAAAAGCTGCACCTGCTGCTCCCGAAAAGAAGGCTGCTTCATCTGCAAGCGTTAAGAGATACACAGAGCAGGTAAAGCTTGTTGTAATCAAGCCGCAATCCTTCGAAGAAAGTCCTAAACTGGTTGATAGCTTAAGAGCAAAGAAGCCTGTCATTATCAATCTTGAAGATCTTGAAACAGATACAGCAAGAAAGATATTTGACTTCCTTTCAGGTGCAACATATGCACTTAACGGAAATGTACAAAAGGTTGCAAATAACATTTTCCTCTTTGCCCCTGAAAATGTTGATGTAACATATACAAACGGCGCTAAGAGGGAAGAGACAGCTTCTAAGAGTCCCTGGAATTAATGAAGATAACAATTTTTTATGCCTTGTATTATTTTTACAGGGTTCTAAACATTGCAATCCTTGTATATTGCATAGGATCTTGGTTTGTTAATCCCGGCACCAAGCTTTATGATTATTGGAGAAAGTTAGGTTATTTCCTTGATCCTTTATTCAGGCCTGCCAGGATACTCCTTGATTTTCTTAGAAGGCTTTTAAGAAGAGTATTTCCTAACATGGGCTATATTCCTATTGATTTTACGCCCTGGGTTACGGTCATACTTATCGAGTTTATCTTCAGGCTAATACTTCGTTTCCTTTTTTAATTAGTGGGTAGTGGGAGATAAAAATATGCTTACAGCTGATGATATTGAAAAAAAAGAGTTTACCAAAGGAGTCAGAGGATACAAAGATACTGAAGTTGATGCTTTTCTTGATGAAGTAATAAAAGAGTTTAACAACCTTACAACAGAGAACAGATCTCTTAAAGATAAGGTGTTGAGATGCAACTCCGATATTGACAAACTCAAGAAGGAAAAAGAAGATCTTCAGGCTGATTATGATGCTCTGATCAAGCAAAATGAAGAGCTTGGTCAGCAATACAGTGAACTTGAAAGTAAACTGTATACAACTTTGGAGTCAGCAAAAACATTAATGGCAGACATTTCAGCATCTGCTGAAAAAAAGGCACAGATGCTCATAGAAAATGCACAAACGGAAGCGGAAGGAATAATCAGCTCTACTAAGGAGAACCTTGCAAGACTTCAGCAGCAGGAAAAGATCCTCAAGGATAGGGTAGTCTCATCCAGAATGAGATTCCAGTATCTCCTTGAGTCAGAGCTTAAAAGTCTTAAAATATTGGATACCGATATTCTGGGAGAAAAAGTTGTCGATGAATTCGACGAGTTTCTTAACTCCCTGGAGGAAGAGGATTAGGTTTTGTTTTTTATAGTTTTAATTTTGTCTCTTGGTATTGACCAATATACAAAGTATTTAATTGAATCTAATTTAGCAGTACTCTGTTTCCCGGTATTTTTGATCTCACATATGTCAGAAATACGGGCGCAGCTTTTGGGATGCTTGCCGGTAAACAGGTTCTTTTATCAATAATAACAGGTGTATTACTGATAATTATCACCGTATATGCAATCAAGAACAACAAAAGCATTTCAAAGCTCGAATCATTATCGCTGGCCCTTATCGTGGGCGGTGGACTTGGCAACCTTATATCAAGACTGATATATGATTATGTGATTGATTTTTTCAATTTCTATTTTTGGCCGGTATTCAATGTTGCCGATATTTGTTTATGCGTCGGATCGGCCCTGCTGGTCGTAGC
>CAZALQ010000199.1:0-3260 GCA_964485605.1 uncultured Oscillospiraceae bacterium | reverse complement strand
TTATTTGTTTATGATAAACTATTTCGGTTAATTTGTAAAACAAAAGCTTAAATTAATTTATGGAAGAAAAGATGACAAAAGACAAGATTATTAACATTGCTGTTATTGCTCACGTAGATGCCGGAAAATCAACTCTTGTAGATGCTTTCCTCGCTCAAAGCGGAGTATTCAGAGATAATGAGACCATGGCTGATTGTGTTATGGACTCAGATGATATCGAACGTGAAAGAGGTATAACCATCTATTCAAAGAACTGCTCTGTCATGCACGGAGACTACAAGATCAACATAGTGGACACCCCGGGCCATGCCGACTTTTCATCAGAAGTAGAAAGAATAATCAGAACAGTCGATACTGTAATACTTCTTGTAGACAGCTCCGAAGGTCCTATGCCGCAGACTAGATTCGTTCTTTCAAAGGCTCTTGAACAGAACTTAAATCCTATTCTTCTCATCAATAAGATAGATAAAAAGGATGCAAGGATTAAAGAGGTAGTAGACGAAGTATATGAACTCTTTATGGATCTTGAAGCAAACGACAAGCAGCTTGACTTCCCGATTCTTTACGGTATAGCTCGCCAGGGCATAGTAGTAAGAGACCCATCTGAAGTCGAAGGACTTGAGGTCGAAGGATCCGACGGAAGCAAGATCAAAAAGAGTGCAGCAGGACTTGGCGGTCTTGATATTACACCTTTATTTGAAACCATAATAGAGCAGTGCGGAGCATATCCTGATTTTGATAATGAGCCTCTTCAGATGCAGGTTTCAACCCTTGGATATGACGATTATGTAGGCAGACTTGCTATAGGAAGAATAGATAAGGGTACAGTAAAGGCAGGCGAAAGCATTTGCGTAGCAAAGCCGGATGGGTCCTATGTAACAAGAAAGATCAATCAATGCTTTATCTATAGAGGTATGAAGAGAGTTGCTGTTGATGAAGTACACTCAGGTGACATTTGCGTTCTTTCAGGTATTTCAGATGTAACTATAGGAGACACCATCTGCAGAGAAGATCACATAGTGGCACTTCCTGCAATAGCAATCGAAGAACCTACACTTTCCATGAACTTCATGGTCAACAAGAGCCCCTTTGCAGGTAAAGAAGGAAAGTATGTAACTTCTAGACATATAAGGGAAAGACTTGCTAAAGAGCTTGAAACCAATGTCGGACTTCTTGTTGAAGAGACAGCTACCACAGATAGCTTTAAAGTATCAGGAAGAGGAGAACTCCATCTTTCCATACTTATCGAGAACATGAGAAGAGAAGGTTATGAGCTTGCTGTATCAAAGCCTGAAGTTATTTGGAAGAAAGGCGATAAGGGTCAAAAGCAGGAGCCTGTTGAAGAGCTCATATTGGAGGTCCCTGATGAATATTCCGGAACTATCATTTCAGACCTTAACTACAGAAAAGGTACTATGATCTCCATGGATGGAAAGAACGGAAGATCAAGGCTCATTTATACAGCTCCTACAAGAGGACTCATGGGATACAGATCTCAGTTCATCAATGAGACAAGAGGTGAAGGCATCATGGTTCGCCGCTTCATAGGATACGAGGATTACAAAGGCGAGATCCCTCAGAGGTCTGCCGGAGCCATCATCGCACAGGAAGAGGGCACTACCACTCCATATGCACTTAACAATATTCAGGAAAGTGCCCAGATGTTCGTTGGACCTGGAGTCCATGTATATGAGGGAATGATAGTAGGTCAGAACAGCCGCCAGGACGATATGGTGGTTAACCCCTGCAAAGCAAAGCATGTAAGCAACATGAGAGCTGCAGGTTCAGACGACAAGGTACTCCTTACTCCGCCGAGAGTATTTACTCTTGAAGAAGCTCTTGAATGGATCAACGACGATGAGCTTGTTGAGATCACTCCGGTCGATATACGCTTAAGAAAGAAGATCCTAGGCGAGCTTGAAAGAAAGCGTTCAGGAAGAAGCTATAACCAGAACTAGTATTTTATATCAATACCGCAGAGCATTTCACGATATCTGCGGTATTTTTATATTCCGGGACCCTTGGACTTTGATGCTTTTCAGTCATTCCCGTGTGACCGGGATAGAAAGAATAAGCTTTTGTGTGATATACTTACTTTTGATCTATCAGATCAATATTCAGATATATATATTTAAGAGGAAATAAATTGGAGACCATAAGACTGCATATAGATGATCTTTCAGATAAAGCTGAAGGGATAGGGCACATAGACGGAAAAGCTGTCTTTGTAAAAGGGGCACTTCCGGGAGAAGATGTGGAAGCTGTCATTTTAAAAGATAATGGCAGATTCTTAAAAGCGCAGGTAAAGGGCTATACAACTGAGGTGTGCGGAGGAGCACCTCTTCTTAGGATGCCATATGCTGAGCAGCTTGCCTGGAAGAAAAAACATGTGACAGACTGCCTTAAAAGGCTTGGGAAACTGAAGGATCCAAAGGTCAACGATATCATTTCGATGGAGAACCCCTACAGATACAGAAACAAGGGAGAATTCAATGTGGACGGCAGGCTCCCCTATTGCAATACAAACTGCACGGAATGTCCCATACAATCAAAGGAAGCAATGGAAGTAGTAGCTGCATTCAGGGAAGACCCAAGGAAAAATGCGGAGAAACTCATAGTAAGGACTTCAAGAAGCGGAGAACATCTTGCTTATACTGTGCAGCAGAACGGATATGAACTTCTTTACAGCGGAGAGAAAATCATTCATGAGCATATAGGGGATATAGAGCTCGAGGTAGATCCATTTAGTTTTTACCAGGTAAACAGCGTTCAATGCGAAAAACTCTATGCAAAAGTAAAGTCCTATGTTAAAGATGGTGACTCTATGCTGGATCTTTACTGCGGAGCAGGCACTATTGGTCTTTACTGTGCTGATAAATGCAGCAGAGTCATTGGCGTTGAAGTCGTCCATGCAGCAATACTTCAGGCAAACAAAAACGCCATAATGAATCATATAGTCAATGCAACTTTTATAGAAGGAAAAGCTGAAGAAGTAGTAGCCGAGAAACTTCAGGGAGTAAAAGCAGACCTTATCGTGGTGGATCCCCCAAGAGCAGGGTGCGATAAAAAGCTTCTTGAGACCATAGTCAGTATCGCTCCTGAAAGACTCATATATGTTTCCTGCGATCCGGCCACTTTAGCAAGGGACATAAATATCCTTAGAAATCTTGAATGTTCTGATGGATCTAATTACGAATTCATTGAAGCAACTCCTGTAGACATGTTCCCGCATACAGTACACGTCGAGACTGTATGCTGCT
>CAZALQ010000198.1:0-3285 GCA_964485605.1 uncultured Oscillospiraceae bacterium | reverse complement strand
AGCCAAGGAGTATGCCCTTCCAAAGCTGTCCTATGCTGTTGCGGCTTCTTCCGTAAAACTCTGCAGCAAGATCTTCCTCATCAAGCTCTAAGGAATCATACTTTTTGGGAAGCAGAAATGACTTCCATATAAACCTGTTATGCTTAAAGCACCAAGTAATAAGGAATATTGCGATAATATCGCAGATGGTTGCCGTATACATTTCGAGTGTGAACAAAAAAGCATTCGAAACATGAGGCTGCACTACGTAGCAAATATACTCGAACCCTACGTGAAGTATACCTCCGAGGAGAATATACCATGCCAAAAATGCGAAAATTATCCACAAAGGATTAGTTCTGCTGAAAAAACCATCTTTTGGTTTTTTAATTCCGTTACCAGTATCCAAATCAAAATCTCTCTTTCTTTTTAATATTACACAAATATTCTATCACAAAACTAATCATTCGATAACCCTTACCCTAATGACCCCGTCTATACCGGAGAGTTTATCTGCAATATCCACGGGAACTTCATCATTAAAGTCAAACATGGTATATGCTATAGGGCCTCTTGCCTTGTTTACAAGATTTTCGATATTAAGACCTGCGGCAGCAATTTTCTCTGTCATAAGGCCGAGCATGCCTACCTTATTTTCATGCACGACCGTGATCCTAGCTCCGTCTGCCCTTGCAAAACTCACATCGGGAAGGTTTACGGAATTGGTTATATTCCCGTTTTCGATGTAGTCTATAGTCTGCTTTGCAGCCATTACTGCGCAGTTTTCATCGGCCTCAGGAGTGCCCGCTCCAAGGTGAGGAGTAAAGAAAACATTATCGTGCTTCATTTGCCCCGTTGTCGGGAAATCCGTAATGTAGGCTTTTATCTTGCCGCTGTCAAGAGCCTCGAGCACTGCCTCATCATTTACGATAGGCCCTCTTGCATAGTTTACAAGGTAAACACCGTCCTTCATTTTTGCTATGGCAGTCTTATCTATAAAGTCCTTGTTATTCTCATCAAGAGGTATATGCACGGTTACTATATCGCTCTTTTCAAGGAGCTCATCCACATTATCTACAAACTCCGCATACTGCCTTAGTTCCTGAACTCTGCTGTGGGAAAGGAAAGGATCGTATCCGTAGACCTTCATTCCCAGATCATCGCAGGTCCTTGCCATTCTGGAACCGATGGCGCCTACGCCGATGATCCCTATGGTTTTTCCCATGATTTCGGGTCCTTTAAAGACCTCTTTGCCCTTTTCTACGGTTTTACCTGCATCGCTTTCATCTCCGGGAAGACTCTTGACCCAGTTCATGGCGGCAACTCCGTTTCTCATGGTCATTACAAGGGCTGCAAGAGTAAGCTCTTTTACAGCATTGGCATTGCCTCCGGGACAATTGAATACGCAAATACCTTTTTCAGTGCATTTATCCACAGGAATGGTATTTACGCCTGCCCCTATTCTTACTATGGATTTAAGCTCCGGATTAAGATCGATATTATGAAGAGGCGTGGAGTGAACCATTATGGCATCAGGTCTGACGCCCGTATCTGAAATATTGTATTTATTTTCATTAAATATTCTTCTTCCTGCATCTGCAAGATTGTCATAAAGTCTGATGTTATACATATTACTGCCTCCTAAGTTCATATTCTTTCATTACTTCCACAAGTTTTTGTACGCCTTCAATGGGCATCCCGTTATATATGCTTGCCCTGCATCCTCCGACGGATCTGTGACCTTTTATGTTGATGATTCCGTTTGCTTCGCAGAGCTTTATAAACTCCCTTGTATCCTCATCGGAAGGCAAAGTGAACACTACATTTGTAATAGATCTGTCGCATTCTCTTACGGGATTTTTATATATTTTAGAGTTGTCTATAAAGTCATATAAAAGTCTTGCCTTTTCCCTGTTTATCTCTTCCATGGCATCAACTCCGCCCTTACTTTTTACCCATTCGAACATGAGCTTTGCCATGTATATAGAAAAGGTAGGCGGCGTATTGTACATGGAATTGTTTTTAGCCGCTATGTCATACCTGAGCATGATAGGGACCTCGTAATCCACCTCATATCTAAGAAGGGGCTTCCAAATGATCACTACGGCAAGACCTGCAGGGCCCATATTCTTTTGAGCCCCTGCATATATAAGCCGGTAATCTCTCACATTAATATTTTTGCCAAGTATGGCAGATGACCAGTCTGCAACTAAAGGCAGCTTCCCATGGTCAGGGAGCTTGTTAAAGCAGGTCCCGTATATGGTATTGTTCCCGGTTATATGAAGATAACGGGCATCCTCAGGAATCCCTGCTGTCTCAGGTATATATGTGAAATTTTTATCCTTTGAACTTCCAACAAATACTGCATTCCCCCACCTGTCAGCTTCCTGCTTTGCCTTAGTAGCAAATTGGCCTGTCTGAAGATATGCGAAGGTATCTCCCCTGTGGCAAAGATTCATGGGAACCATTGAAAACTGCGTAGTAGCGCCTCCCTGCATGAAAAGCACCGCATAATCATCAGGAATCTTCATTATGTCTCTTAAGACTTCCTGGGCTCCGTCGATGATTTCCTCAAAGGCAGGGGTCCTGTGACTCATCTCCATGACAGAGCACCCGGCTCCGGGGTAGCAGAGCATCTCTTCCTGAGCTTTTTTAAGAACATCTAAGGGCATTTGACTGGGCCCTGCAGAAAAGTTGTATACCCTTTCTTCCATAGCTTATCTCCTTCATATAAAACAAAAACCGGAAGGCTATAGCCTTCCGGTGACAAATACTAATTTTTTTGATCATCCTCTTAGAAAGCTACAGCAAAACATGCACCCCTGTGGGAGCTTGATGATGAGCATGAAGATGATGAAAAGTTATTATACATTTGTGTCCCTTTCTTTATTAAATTTGATAATACACCCTTTATTCTTCAATGACAAGTATTAATTGATAATTTTGTGTCACAAAAACAAATATCAAATACAATCTGAATAGTCTATAATACATTACCCATTTTTAACATAAAACCGGTCCGGATGAGAAGGAGAGCAAATCATCCGAACCGGTTTAGTCATGGTTTTAAAGGAGGTTATATTTCCATGAAAAAGAATTATCTGTTCATTGGGAGCGCCCAAAGCACCAGCATTACAACAGTTGCTATGATGCCCATGGGTATCATCATCAAAGTAAAAGTCTTTGTTTTCTTTATTTCCTTTGGATCCTTTTCGGACTCCGGGACTATCATAAGTTTTTCCCTTTCCTCAATTTCTTTGGCTGTGGGTTTTGTGACAGCCGACCCTATAATAAGGGCGATAAGTC
>CAZALQ010000197.1:0-3304 GCA_964485605.1 uncultured Oscillospiraceae bacterium | reverse complement strand
CAATGAGAGCCAGAGGCGCTCATATCACTGATATTGCCGTACTTGTTGTAGCTGCAGATGACTCTGTTAAGCCTCAGACTATAGAGTCTATAAGCCATGCAAAGGCTGCAGGCGTTCCGATCATAGTCGCTATCAACAAAATCGATAAGCCGGGCGCAAATCTTGACCTTGTAAAGAAGGATCTTGCAGATAACGGAGTACTTGTTGAAGAGTGGGGCGGCAATGTTATTTCCGTTCCTGTATCCGCTAAAACAGGACAGAACATTGACCAGCTTCTTGAGATGATACTGCTTCAGGCTGAAATGATGGAACTTAAGGCCAATCCAAACAGAATGGCTCAGGGTACTGTTATCGAAGCAAGACTTGATAAGAACTTAGGACCTGTTGCAACCCTTCTCGTTATGAACGGTACTCTTCATGCCGGTTCTGCCGTCGTTGCAGGAACTGCATGCGGAAGAGTTCGTACAATGAAAAATGATAAGGGCGTTACACTTAAGAAGGCAGGCCCTGCAACAGCTGTCGAGATCACAGGACTTACAGAAGTTCCTGAATCAGGCGACGAATTCTTCATGGTAAGAGATGATAAGACAGCAAGAGAGATTGCCGCAAGAAGAGCAGAAAAATTAAGAGCAGATCTTATGGCTAAATCCTCTGCTATATCCCTTGAAAAACTCTTCAGCCAGATTGAAGAGGGCGAAGTAAAGGATCTTAACATCATAATCAAAGCTGATGTTCAGGGATCTGTTGAAGCACTTCAGTCATCCCTCGAAAAGCTTAGAAATGAGAACGTAAGAGTCAATATCATCCACACAGGCGTAGGTACTGTTACAGAGGGTGATGTTATGCTTGCAGGAACATCCAATGCTCTTATTATCGGATTTAATGTAAGACCAAGCTCTGCAGTTCAGGCTCAGGCTGACAGAGACGGCGTAGAAATCCGCTGCTACAGAATCATTTATGAGATCATAGATGATATTGAAGCTGCTATGAAGGGTATGCTTAATCCTATATTCAAAGAAGTTATCCTCGGCAAAGCCGAAGTCAGAAATACATTCAAGGTACCAAATGTCGGCGTAGTTGCAGGATGCTATGTTCTTGAAGGAAAAATGACAAGAAATGCAAAATTAAGACTTGTAAGAGACGGCATCGTCATTCACGAAGGCGTTGTATCATCTCTTAAGAGATTTAAGGATGATGCAAGAGAAGTTCTTACAGGATTTGAATGCGGACTTGGAATTGAAAACTATAATGACATTAAGGAAGGCGATATTATCGAAGCCTTCGAAATGCAAGAGGTTGAAAGAAGCTAATGGGAAAAGGCCATAGACCCCAAATGCTTGGGGAGGAAATTAAAAAGCTTATATCAAATCTTCTGCTTTTCGGTAAGCTGAAAGACCCCGTATTTTCAAACATGATTTCAGTAAGCGGTGTCGATGTATCAGGAGACGGAAGCTATGCAACTGTATATGTTACTGCTTTGTCTTTTGATACTGCCGATGGAGTGGATGAAGATCTAAAAAAGCAAATACTTGCAGCTTTTGATAAATGTAAAGGTTTTATACGTTCAGAGATTGCTAAGAATATAAAACTTCGCTATGCACCTGAACTCATATTCAAATTCGATAACAGTTTTGAATACGGTGCAAAAATGGATGCGCTTATAGACAGCCTTGACATTAAACCGGAAGATGCGGAGGAAGAATAATGCAAAGTAAATGGGAAGATATTATCAATTGCATAAACAATGCTGAGAAGATCTTAGTTTTTACCCATAACAATATGGACGGAGATGCCATGGGTTCATCCCAGGCATTTTGCCATGCCATGAGAGATTTGGGTAAGGAATGCTATATTCTCCTTGAAGATGATATACCCAAATACTTAAATGTACTTCATGAACACGAAGATTTTTATGTATTTAAAGCTCCGTGGAAGGCAGATATCGCCGCTGCAATCGATTGCGGTGAGGAGAGCCGTATAGAAAAAAGGCTTGATGCATTTAAAGATGCTAAGACGAGAATTTGCATAGATCATCATATACCAAAAAGAGATTTTGCTGATTATTCAGTCGTTGAACCTGAAGCATCAGCTTCCGGAATTCTCGTTTATGAACTTATTAAAGAAATGGGAATCAAAATCGATACCCATATAGCTGAAGACTTATATGCTGCCATTTCTACAGATACAGGCAGTTTCATGTATCATAATACTGATGCAAGAACTCACCTTATAGCCGCAGACCTTTACAGCTACGGTATCGATCATGTGAAGATCTGCAATGCAATATATGCAACTTTTCCACTTGCACAGCTTAGGATCGAAGCGAGAGCTATAGATAATCTCAGATTATTTGCTGACGGCAAGGGCGTTATATCATATATCACCAAAAAAGAGCTTAAAGAACTCGGCGGCACATATGAAGATTCTGAAACTTGTATTGACAGGCTAAGAACTATTGAAGGTGTAGAAGCTGCCTGCATGATCAAAGAAACAGAAGACGGGGAGTTTAAAGCAAGTCTTAGAGGCAAAAATTATGCCGATGTAAATAAAGCGGCAGTTGCACTTGGAGGCGGCGGTCATAAGATGGCATCAGGCTGTACTTTTAATACCGATCTTGAAACCGCTATAGATTTACTTATAAAAGAAATTAACAAGATTCTATAAATTGGACGGAATAATAGTTTTAGACAAAGAAATGGGGTATACATCCCATGATGCTGTTGCCATACTTAGGGGCTGCCTTGGAATAAAGCATCTAGGTCATACAGGAACCTTAGATCCGAATGCAACAGGTGTACTTCCTGTTTGCATAGGTTCAAGCACAAGACTTATCGAATACATGGATAAGGCTCCTAAGGTTTACAGAGCATGTGCTAAATTCGGAATAACTACCGACACTCAGGATATTTGGGGCAATGTTGTTTCTGAGAAAGAGTATTCTCCTATATCTAAAGAGACGCTTTTAAACGCTATAAAGCCTTTTATAGGAGATATTAAGCAAGTTCCGTCCATGTATTCTGCTATACGAGTTAAGGGAAGACACCTTTATTCATATGCGAGAAGCGGAGAAAAGGTAGAAATACCCGAAAGATCAGTTACTGTCTATTCTATCGATCTTATTGATTTTAATGAGGAAGAAGGCGTTTTTACCATTGATGTATCCTGCGGAAGAGGGACTTATGTCAGATCTATTTGCAGCGATATCGGTGACAGCTTAGGATTTGGCGCAGTTTTAACCTCATTGAGAAGGCTGTCTGCCTGCGGATATTCTGTAGATGATGCTGTCAGCATCGAAAAAATCAGA
>CAZALQ010000196.1:0-3329 GCA_964485605.1 uncultured Oscillospiraceae bacterium | reverse complement strand
TTACATCTAACAGGGCAAGGCCGATCTCAGACGCATTAAGAAGACGCTGCGCATATCTGTATATTGAATATCCGGATATGGAAAAGGAACTGGAGATTTTAAGAAGCAGAGTACCCCATGTGGATGACAGGCTTTGCGTACAGATCGTTCAGGCTGTTCAGGATTTGAGAAATAACGAGGCCATTTTAAAGAAGCCTTCAGTAGCTGAATCCCTTGATTGGGCAGAAGCACTCCATGCCCTTGGCATCAGGGAACTTACACCCGAGCTTATGAAGAGCACAGTCGGTTTTGTTCTTAAGAACAACGAAGACATTGCAACCTTTAATGAAGCCCTTGATGCTGAAGAGGAAGAGCCCGAGGAAACTGAAGAATATCATCGCCGCCATGCAGAAGGTCACGAGCATTGTGAGCACCATCATGAGCATGGAGAACATTGTGAACATCACCATGAACATGGAGAACACTGCGAGCACCATCATGAGAACGGGGAGCATTGCGCTCATCATTCTGATCCTGACGGGCATCTCCATGACGAAGATCTGGAATATATGAAAGCAAAGGGAGAGATTCCTTCAAAATAGACATGCTTGACACAGAAGTTTATCTTGAAAAACTTGCGCTTTTCGGAAGACTTCTTCGCCAGGAAGGCATGGAAGTAAGTCCAAAAGAGAATGCTGATGCATGCAGCATTCTTTTGTCGTTGGATTTAAGCGATAGGGAAACTGTTAAGACAGCCCTTAAAACCGTATATGCAAAATCAAGAGATGAACAATTCAAATTCGACAGAGTCTTTGATAGCTTCTTCTTAAGTGAGGATGTTATAAGGGCAATAGATAAAAAGCATCAAAAGGAAGAGCTTGAAAGAAGGAAGGCTTTGGAAGAAGCTGAGAAATCCCTTTCTGAGCAGACTCCTAATGTCCTTTATTCAGAAGAACAAAAAGAAGCCTATTCGCAGCTTTCCCAGGAAGAGAAAAGGCGTCTTGAGGAACTGAAAAAAAGGTTTAAGGGAACAACGGACCGCAGTGTTCCTCTATATTCAGATTTCATAAGATCGGTCTTTATGAAGTATATTCTCGAGCAGCAGATCAAGATGGAGGATGCTGCCATCGGATCCCAGGCTATCGACCCTGAAATAGGTATACTCTTTAAAGATATTTCAGAATTTCATGACAATGAGATCCCAAAGGCCGTTAAATATATGCAGGATCTTTCTTCAAGGATCAGCGGAGAGCTCTCCAAAAAACGCAAGGGGAGCGATAAAGGAGGAAGCCTTGATTTCAGAAGGACCATAAGAAAGGGGCTCGAAACAGGCGGCAGTCTTTACAGGCTGAAATATAAACCCAAGAGAAAAAAGAAGAAACAGCTGCTCATCCTTTGCGATGTCTCCGCATCCATGGTTCAGTTCTCAGAATTTGCTTTAAGATTCATACAAGCTCTTAATGAAGCATCGGAAAGCTCCAGAATAATGCTTTTTTCCGAAGAGGTAAAAGAAGCAGATCCTTTCCATCTTCGCAACATGGATACATTCAGGGATTATGTAAGGGAATCCGGCGTTTACGGCAGAGGTACAAACTTAGGCGCTGCTCTTAAGAAAATCAATGACGAAAGACCATCAGCTTTATCAGCAGCAACCGTGCTTATCATTGTTTCTGACGGAAAGAGCATAGACATATCCACTGCCTGCAAGGAAATGGACAGATCGAGAAGCAGGGCAGGAAAAGTATATTTCCTTAATCCTGTACCGGAATCTAAATGGAAGTATTCATCTTCAGTCATGGCTCTGTCACAAAAATGCACCATGCTTTCATGCAGCACATTAAAGGATCTAGGCGAGGCTTGCAGAAGACTTACACTTAATTAGTTATCTTGTGAATTTGAATATATAAAGGAGAACTTAAGTAATGACAAACTCAGAAAAGGAACAGCGTGAAATAGCAAGGCTTGAAAAAGCCAGCGCTTTTCACAAACACAAACACTACTTTGCCATTTTGATTGTGGTGCTCAGCGTTGTCTACATAGTAGATGAGCTTACATCCAGCGTAAGAGGGGCAGTTGACTCTTTTACAATCTGCGACTTATTTAACACCACATTCGGTACACCTGAATATGACAGGGCATCGGGTACTTTCGGACTTGTAACAACTGCTTGTTACCTTATCTACCTTATCTCGCCGTTCTATAAATCCCTGGCGGATAAATGGGGAAGAAAGACATTCCTTATTATCAATACCATAGGTATGGGCGTCGGAATGCTTGTTGCTATCATTTCAAGCAATGTTGTTATCTACCTCTTGGGTGTTGTCATTATGACTTTCTTTACACCTAATGATGTTCAGGTTATTTACATAATGGAGTGTGCACCAAAGGAGCACAGAGCAAAGCTTTGTTCCATAACCAAGGGAATTGCGCTCATATCCGTTTCACTGCTTGGACTTTTTGTAAAGCTCTTTGTCAACAGAGAACATCCGGAAACCTGGAGAAATGTATATGTCATTCCTATTGTTCTCGCATTTGCTATAGGCTTTGCTGCTATCTTCTTCGTGAAAGAAACACCTGTTTTTACACAGAAGAGACTTCAGTACTTAAGGGCATCCGAAGAGGAAAGGAAGGCTCAGGAAGCAAAGGAAAAGGAGAATGAAGAAAAAGAAAAGAAGAACCATGTTTCTGTTTTCGGAGCATTTAAGTTCATATTCAAAAATCCTCAGACAAAGGCTGTTGCCATTGTTGCCATACTCTTTGCTTTTGCTACAGGCTACACAGGAAAATATCAAAATATGATAGAAGCCGGTGTTGCAAGGGGTGCTATAACAACTGAAGGATCTGAACTAATACTCATGTTCTATCCTCTCATAAACGGCATCTTTACACTGCTTGCAGGATTCCTTATCGATGCTTTGGGCCGTAAGAAAGCTGCCCTTATACTCGGTCTTTGGACAGCGGTAGGCCTTGGGGTTTTCGCCTTCGGGTGTGTCAGCAATCTCAACCCCTATGTAACAGGTTTTGCGTATGGATTCTCAATTGCAGGTCTTTGGTCAATATCAGATATGATCTACTTCGTAATCACATCTGAATCCACGCCGACAGAAATGAGAAGCACCGTTGTAGGATCCATGCAGCTTCTCGGTATGGTAGGAACCGGTCTTAACATGGTATTCAACAATGTCGTTACAATGATTGCAGGTTCCATGAATCTCCCATTCGTTCTTACCGCAACATATCTGCCTATAGTTGCAATCGCTCTTACGATCATGATGCTTAAGGTAAGAGAGACAAAGGATGTAGATCTTAATAACGTTGAAGTATAAAGAATGATAGATCATCCAAAGAAA
>CAZALQ010000195.1:0-3342 GCA_964485605.1 uncultured Oscillospiraceae bacterium | reverse complement strand
GTTGAACTCAATTCTGAATTTTGCTCCGCTTACCATTTGTATTCTGTCCATCCAAAGTATTTGCGAGAAAAAGTCAGACCTCATGCAAAGGGGTTCATCGTAAAGGTCATCATAGGTGACTACCTTTTTATCGTAAAACCTATGACCTTTTGGGACGAATAGTCCCAGCTGCTCCCTGCAAAGCACGAATTTGCGAAGCCCCGGGATTTTATATTGTCTCATGAACATATCATCGCAAGCAACAATATCGGCTTCCTGCTTCATTAAAGCTGTTGGCATCTCGCTTTCCCTTATTTGCAAGAGTCCTATGTTTTGGAGTTTATCTTCAGGATAATTTGCCAGCATATACGCGGCACAGACATTGATGGCTGCTATGTTGAGTTTTTGCGTATTGCTTAAGTTTATGGTCGCCTGATTAACAAGATTAGTGATGTTTCTTGCGTAGGCTAAAAGCTTTTCGCCGCTTGCTGTTATTATGAGATTCTTCTTGTCTCTTACAAACAGTTTACATCCAAGTTCTTCTTCCAAATCAGCCAATGTATGGCTTAGAGCTGATTGAGTAATAAAGAGAGATTCTGCAGCTTCAGTCATTGTTTTGTGATCTGCAATTGCAATAAATTTTGTCAGTTGATCGCTGTTCATGTCATATTTCCTCAGTTGTTTGCCCATATGTGTACTAATTTATGGAAAAACATATATATGAAAAAAAATAATCAATTTATTAAAATAATACATTATTAATTCATAAAAGAAAAGAGTAAAATCCACCCATAAGGATTATTTTTGAGGAAGAAAAATATGATTTACACTATTTTAATTATTGCGTATCTTGTTGCTTCTGTTGTTATTTGTAAAGTTGCAGAAGCAAAGAGCAAAACTGCTAAAGCATACTTTGTAGCAGAGAACACCCTTAAACAAAAGCTCCTTATCCCCATGCTGTTTGCAGGCATGATAGGAGGTACCACTATTACCAGTGCAGCCGCCACGGGATATACTGCAGGCCTTATGGGCATGGTCCATGTTATAGGTATGTGCTTAGGCAGTTTTATTTTTTTGAAGTTTGTATCTAAGCCCTATCAGGTTCTGGTTGAAAAGAAGGGCGTAATGAGCGTACCTGCTGCCTTCGAAGTCTTCTTTGGCGAGAAGGTAAAGAATCTCATGATTTTGGTCATCGCTCTTACCAACTGCATGATACTTGCAACAGTTCCTGCTTCAGTATCTGCACTTCTTGCTCCGATTACCGGTATTAACCAGAAACTTCTCTTCTGGATAGTATGGGCTATATGGCTTCTCATGACCATCTCCGGAGGAATCAAGGGCATTGCTGCTATGAACATTCTTCATTCAGCAGTAATGGTTGTGGCAATTTTCGGTACTCTTATCGGAGCTCTCATTAAGATGGGTGGTTTTGATGAGATGGTAAACACGCTTCCTGCAAGTGCATGGAATCCCTTCTCAGGCGGATTTATGACAGTTCTTGCCATGATCTTAGGCGCCGCAATTGCTCAGCCTACCAATACGGTTATATCCAGTGCTATATTCTCAGGAAAAGATTACAAGACCAGCTGCAGAAGTATCATAATCGGATCCCTTCTGATGCTGCCCTTTGTACTTGCAATTGCTCTTTGCGGAATGTCCGCTGCCGTAATTGTTCCGGGAGTTCCGCAGAACACAGCTCTTGCCACATTGGCAACACACATAGGACCTGCATTCTCCGTAATGATCAGTATGGCAATATGTGCAGCAACAATTTCTACAGCTCCGGCTTCACTCCTTGCAGTATCAAACATTTTCTGCAACAACCTGTACAAGGCATATTTCAGAAAGAATGCAGATGACAAGGAAATCAGATTTGTTGCTATCGTCTTTGCTACAGTTGCATCCTTTGGACTTGCACTTCTCGGAGGCAATGCACCTTCACTTCTTGGTCAGCTTACAGGAGCTGCTCAGATCAACTCCGTATCCGGTATCGTAATGATCATCGGACTTTACTGGAAGAAGGTTGATTCAAACGGAGTATTCTATTCCATGCTCGTAGGAACCATTGTCGGTACGATCTGGCACCATCTTGGTAATCCTTTCGGAATTGCAGTTCTTTGGCCTGCATTTGCATCTACGATCCTTGTTTTGGTCGTAATGACACTCCTTAACAAGAAACCGGAATCCGATTGCCACGCAGCTTGGGTAAAGCTTCAGAACGAATAGATCATAATATGAATTTCTAAAAGAGGATCGAAATTTGTCTTCGGTCCTCTTTTTTATATGGTATAATCTTGGCATGTCAAAACTTACTAAAGAAAACAGAATGAAGGTATGCGAGCTTCTTTTAAATGAGTATCCGCAGGCAAAGTGTGCACTTGATTATGATACGGAGTATCATCTTTTGGTTGCGGTAATGCTCAGCGCGCAGACAACAGATGTGGGCGTTAACAAAGTTACGCCGAGGCTTTTTGAACTTGCACCTGATGCCTTTGCAATGTGCAAATTATCTCAGGAAGAGCTGGAGGATTTAATTAGGAAAATCGGCCTCTACAAAAACAAGGCAAAGAACATACTTGCAATGTCAAGGGTCCTTTGTGATGATTATGATGGCAAGGTTCCCGGTGAATACGACAAGCTGATTGCACTTCCCGGAGTTGGAAGAAAAACTGCCAATGTTGTTCTTGCAGAAGCTTTCGGGCAGCAGCGCATAGCTGTCGACACGCATGTATTTAGACTTGCAAATCGAATCGGCTTTACTGCAGAAAAGGATGTGCTTAGTACAGAAGAAGCACTCATGAAGGCAATTCCTAAGGATAAATGGGTGCTTATGCATCATGCCTTGATCTTTCACGGAAGAAATTGCTGCACAGCAAGAAACCCCAAATGCAGTGAATGCTGCATTGCAGAATACTGCAGGAGAAACGGAATGTAGTTTACTCCGGCGGTATTTTTTTATACAAAAATAGTATATAATAAATGGGTTAGACGATTTTTAGTTAGTTTATATGAATATATAAAGGAGAAGGAATATGAAAAAGACAGTTCAGGATATCGACGTTAAGGGCAAGAGGGTTATTGTCCGCTGCGATTTTAATGTTCCCATGAAAGATGGGAAAATAACTGATGACACAAGAATCGTGGCAGCAATTCCGACGATCAAATATCTTATCGAAAGAGGTGCCAAAGTTATACTTATGAGCCACCTTGGAAGACCAAAGGGAAAGCCAAATCATGAATTTACCCTTGAACCTGTAGCGCAGAGACTTTCCGAGCTTTTGGAAAGACAGGTGTTCTTCGCACAGTGTGACAGTGTGGTAGTTCCTGAAAAAATTTAAAATGCATTTACCATATGACCCAACA
>CAZALQ010000194.1:0-3358 GCA_964485605.1 uncultured Oscillospiraceae bacterium | reverse complement strand
GAACTAGCCGGAATAAATAATAAAGCATTTACAATTAATACGCCAAGCAAAAATTTTGTTATAGCCCCAAAAAATAGTTTTGTATTCATAAATCTAATCCTTTCCGACAGTTTTTGATATATCGTTATTTTTTAATTTTTGGTTTTTGTAGTTCTTCGCAAGTTTGGGTAACGATTTCTTTTAATAATTCTTTATTATCAACTTCTTCCACAAAATACATTGGTTTCGCACTTTCATATGGTGTTTACTCCTCCATATGATATTTCTCATTGTTTGAAACTATTTTTATAAGCAATCTATCATCGTAAATTCCGCCAAATAAAATGCCATTATAATAAAGCAAATATTCTCCCATCATCGCTCTGCAAGTTATATCATCAAGTAAGTTTAGCTGTTCTAGTATGAAATCTTTATATTCTTTAGATGTTGACATAATTTTTTCCTTCGATAAATTACTTTTAGTTTTATGCTTTATTATACTGTAAATTTGATAAAATTTCAAAAAATCATATATTTATGCTTTGAAACATATCGCTCATTTCTAAAAGTCGGTAAGCTGGAATTTCTTTGCGATTTTATATATAATTGTTTTAAGACATTTTACGACAAAAAATGCATCGGGAGGAATTGATATGTCAAGTGATAGAGAAAAAAAGGAATTATACAAAACTATTTGGTTGATAGCAGATGATTTGAGGGGTTCAGTAGATGGTTGGGATTTTAAGCAATATGTTTTGGGGATAATGTTTTATAGATACATCTCAGAACGTATAACAAATTACTTAAACGAAGGAGAATTAAGAGGCGGGGCTACTGATTTTGATTATGCACAGTTAAGCGATGAAGAAGCAAATACGGCAAAGAGCGAAATAGTAAAAGCAATTGGATTTTTTATTGCACCGTCTGAGTTATTTTCGAATATCCTAAAAAAGGCAAGACGTGATGAAAATTTGAATGAGACATTGGAGAAAGTATTCAGCAATATTGAAAACTCAGCAAAAGGTATCGAAAGTGAAGGAGATTTTTCTGGGCTATTTGACGACATAGACGTAAACAGTAATAAGTTGGGTTCAACAGTTGCGAAAAGAAACGAAAAGCTCGTTAAAATCCTTGAGGGAATTGCCGGAATGAAACTTGGAAGATATGATGATGCCCATATTGACCCCTTTGGTGATGCTTATGAATATTTAATGAGTATGTATGCTTCAAATGCGGGGAAATCAGGCGGTGAATACTATACTCCCCAAGAGGTTAGCGAACTTCTTACTAAACTTGCAACAGTCGGGAAAACATCGGTCAATAAAGTTTATGACCCTGCGTGTGGCTCGGGTTCACTACTACTTAAATCCGCTAAAATACTTGGCAGAGAAAATGTTCGTAATGGATTTTTCGGTCAAGAGAAAAACTTAACTACATACAATTTATGCAGAATAAATATGTTTTTGCATGATATTGGCTATGAAAATTTCAGTATAGCTTGTGAAGATACGTTAATCGCTCCTCAGCATTGGGACGATGAACCATTTGAGGTTATAGTATCAAATCCGCCTTACTCGATAAAATGGGACGGAGATTCAAATCCGCTGTTAATAAACGATGAAAGATATTCACCGGCGGGAGTTTTAGCACCGAAATCGAAAGCAGACTTTGCGTTCATAATGCATAGTTTATCGTGGCTTGCAGAGAGCGGAACGGCTGCAATAGTATGTTTTCCGGGAATATTTTACAGGGGCGGAGCAGAAAAGAAAATAAGAAAATATCTAATAGATAATAATTTTATAGATGCAGTTATTCAGCTTCCAAGCAATTTGTTTTTCGGGACAAGCATAGCGACGTGTATAATGGTGATGAAAAAGGGTAAAAAAGACAATTCCGTACTTTTCATAGATGCATCAAATGAGTACCAAAAGGCGACAAACAGCAATAAGCTGAGCGATGAACACGTAGATAATATAGTGGAAATATTCACGAAAAGAGAAGATAAACAGTATATTTCAAAGTTAGTTTCAAGCGAAGAAATAGGAAAACAAGATTATAATTTATCTGTATCAACGTACGTGGAGAAGGAGGACACACGAGAGAAAATAGACATCGAAAAGCTCAACAAAGAAATAGCTGAAATAGTAGCAAGAGAGCAAAAACTACGTGAGGGAATAGATGGGATTATTGCACGAATTGGAGGCGAGTCTTTTGAGTGAGCTTGAAAAGTTGATTGCTAAGTTATGCCCGAACGGTGTGGAGTATAAGCTGTTAAAAGAATGTTGTTATTTTCAAAATGGATTTGCATTCAAAAGTAGTCTGTTTAAAAACGTTGGAGAAAAAATTTTGAGAATAACGAATATAACTGATGGAAGCATAACAGATGTTAATTGTGTATATTTTAATCCTGATGATTATAGTGAAGATCTGTCGCTTTATAAAGTAAATAAAGGTGATATTGTTGTTGCTATGTCGGGTGCTACAACAGGCAAAATAGGATATAATTATTCTTGTAATACATATTTCTTAAATCAAAGGGTTGGTCTGTTTAAACCAAACGAACAAATATTAAATAAAAGATACTTGTATCATTGGTTATTATTAAAAAGTAATGATATATTAAATATGTCGTCGGGTACGGGAGCACAACCAAATTTAAGTTCTACAAAGATGATGAATTCAATTATCCCCCTCCCGCCGCTCGAAGTACAAAACGAAATAGTGCGTATTTTAGATAAATTCACAGAGCTTACCACAGAGCTTACCGCAGAGCTTACCGCTAGGCGTAAACAGTATGAATACTATAAAAGTGAATTACTTACATTTTCTGAAAACAACCCAAATATAGAATGGGTTGCTTTGGGTAAGTACTGTAAAAGGCTAAAAGGAACTGCAATAACGGCAAGAAAAATGAAAGAAATATCAAATGAAATTGGTAATGTAAGAATTTTTGCGGGCGGAAAAACAATTATAAATACTGATGAATGTAATATACCATATGAAGATATAATTAATACTCCGAATATTATCGTTCAATCCAGAGGAATAATAGATTTTATATATTACGATAAACCATGCTCTTATAAAAGAGAGATGTGGTCATATACGTGTAATAATATAATAACCTTAAAGTTTATTTATTACTATTTGAAAAATAATCTTGAATACTTTAGACGTATGGGGTCTCAGATGGGTTCTATGCCACAAATTTCATTGGACGTAACGGAAAAGTATAAAATACCTATTCCGCCACTAAAAGAACAACAGAGAATAGTTGATATTCTTGATAGGTTTGATAAACTGTGTAATGATATTTCTGAAGGCTTACCCGCTGAAATAGAAGCTCGTAAAAAGCAATACGAATACTATCGTGATAAAC
>CAZALQ010000193.1:2728-3395 GCA_964485605.1 uncultured Oscillospiraceae bacterium | reverse complement strand
CAAAGACGTGATGGTAGAGCTTCTCGATAAACTCGTCACATGCTGCGTTCCGAAGGTCAATCAGAAACTGGTGAAAGAGCTTATCCTGAATGAAGAATTCCACTATGTGGAGCCAAGGCATAAGACGCGGTTCATCGAAACGATGTGGGAAATCGGCACAGCGATCCATGAGTGCAAATACATCGAAATAGACTACTTTCGCACGAAAGACAAGTCGGTTGTTCACAGGAAACTGCGTCCAGCGGCTATTATGTTTTCAGAGTACTACTTTTATTTGACCGCTTTCATCGATGATGAGGAGGTCAAAAAAGATTTCAATGTATTGAACGATTCCTTCCCGACCATCTATCGCATCGACCGCATCCGGTCAATGCGGATAACAGATGAAATATTCCACATTCCATACAGCAGCAGATTTGAGGAGGGTGAATTCAGAAAGCGGATTCAATTCATGTACGGCGGCAAGTTGCAAAAAGTGCAGTTCAGATATACTGGCCCGGATGTTGACGCTATTCTGGATCGCCTGCCTACGGCAGAGATTCTGGATGAGGAGGATGGAGCGTACATCATCAGCGCAGAGGTGTTTGGCACGGGAATCAATATGTGGTTACGGAGCCAGGGGCCTTATGTCGAACTGATTCAGTGAAAGGAGTAGTCTCATGCTGAG
>CAZALQ010000193.1:0-2718 GCA_964485605.1 uncultured Oscillospiraceae bacterium | reverse complement strand
CATCATTTTTATTGTTGCACTCGTCTGGGTGGCTGTGAAAATGCTCATATGGGGCATCAAGGCTGCTTGGGGAATTGCAAGAGTTCTCGCGGTAATAGTTCTTCTTCCGCTGTTTATCATAGGGCTTGCCTGGATAGGATTATTCTACGTGGCAATCGCAGTCCTAATCATTGCTGGAATCGTTGCTTTAATTGGAGGCGTGGCTGAAGCGTGACTCTGTTGGAAGGGAGTGAACATATGCAAAAGAACTGTCATAACAGATTGTTGTCAGCCCTTTTACTACTATGCCTCTTGTTTATCTCCTTGACGGGCTGTGGGATTAGCAGTCAACACCTCGAAGACACATACGAGGAGAACACAAACGAGGATATTCACAATTGGGAAGATGTTGATAATAGCAGCGTTACTACATGGGATAACGCTTATGTGGTTTCGTGGTCAGACATTGACGAGTATTCGGATTGGGTATATTCGGAGTTGCTCTTTGAAGACATCACCGATGCAATGCCTGTAGTTGAATGCCGTGTCCTCGATTATCAGAGCAATGGAAAATACTTTGATGGCGAAAAAGTCTATCAGATGGTTGGAGATAAATTTAACGTAAACTCCTTTATTGCCAAGTACGCGGTAGGAACAGGCGTAATAGTCATTTGTGTTGTTTTAAACGTAGTTACTGCCGGTGCATCAACTCCGGTGGTCTGCTTTTTTGCAGGCGCTGCGGACGCCTCTGTTTCAATGGCCATAAGAGGTGCCGCCTTCGGAGCCGCCACCAAAGCAGTGATTACCGCAATCAAATCTGGCGGAGATGTTGAAGAAACTCTATACGGTGCTTTGGAAGGATCTGCCGATGGGTATATGTGGGGCGCAATTTATGGCGCAGCCACAGGAGGTTTCAAGAGCAAGTACTGTTTTACTGAGGATACGCTTGTTTTAACTGACAGCGGAGCAAGATGCATTTCCGAGATTTCAGTTGGTGATCTCGTATATGCTTATGACGAGAATTCAAATGTCTACGACTATAGACCTGTTACGCAGGTGAACGTGAATCAGGCAAATGATATTGTCCGTGTCCATGTGGGCGATGAAGTGATCGAATGTACGCCAACTCATCCGTTCTTGACCGATGAGGGCTGGGTTTCTGCCGCACAGCTACTTGAAGGAAATCGTGTCCTCTCCGCGAACCATGAATATCGCATGATCACCTCGTTGGATCGTATTTCCTATGACTCTCCGGTTCCCACGTATACATTATGTGTTGATGAGTATCATAGCTTCTTGGTGGGGAACGTTGAGCTTGTTGTTCATAACAGGTGTAAGCCAAATGAGAAATATGCAAATGATACTTATCATTTTCCAGACGGAAGCGCACAAGCCAAAAAGTATCCGGATGGCGTACCCTTTGATGCAGACGGATATCCCATTTTTGATCAGTATGCTGTAAAGACCGTCAAGCTTGATTATCCTTCACTGGAAGCACGAGCAGCTAATAAGTGTCTTGTTGGAAATTGCTCGACTGATTTCAAACTGGCAAACCAGGCAGCTGGGTTAGGTGATAGCGCAACAGCCTATTTAAAACAGTATCCAGGTTATACTTGGCATCATTGTCAAGATATGCAGACAATGCAACTCGTACCTCAAGATGTCCACTCAGTTGCCTTCGGCGGTACGGCTCATGCTGGAGGAGAATCATTACTTGAGGAATTTTGGAAAGCAATGGCGACTGTAGCCACACCATGAAGGAGGATGGATTAAATGGAAATCTATGAAGAGTCTTCAGAACTGTTTGAGCAAGACAAACAGTATGTACTTGATTATTTGAAGGCCAGAAATCTTAAAAACCGCGAGCTATGCAGGATAATCCGAGATTACCCATTTGGTTTATTGAAGGATGTATCGTTTCGCGTTGGCGAAGAAGAATATAACATTACTCATTTCTTGTCAAAGTCAGATGTCGATGGTTACGATATCCGAAAGCTAAATACACTGTTAAAGACTGAAGGAACTGATACGGTTGCTTTTGCAGTTGTGCTCGGTGACGATGTATTATGCTACGACATCAAGAACAAAGAAGTTTTCATCTGGCGGATTCAGACAGGCGACGGAGACAAACTCCTCGTCTCAGACGATTTATCTAAGTTCCTGAAGAACATTGGATGACACCATCATAAAATAAGGAGAATCAGAAGATGAAGAAGAGAATTGCTAAGATAATCGCGGTATTACTTGCTGTAGCCGGAGTGGTGGCACTGCTGACAGCATGCGGTGTTGTTGAAGATGTGAAGAATTCCAAATTTGGCAGAGGCGTATCTGGTGTGCTTGGCAAGTCTGAGATTACATACCAAGCTTCGACGCGCTTTCTCTACAGCACAGATGGTGGCACTTCTTGGTCCGAAACGATTCAGGAGATTCCTGTAAATACAACGTATTATTTGGCCGTAGAGATGCAGGTCTCTCAGTCCGAGAACACAAAGGAAGAGCAAACAGTGGTTGCAACCATCACGATTCCGTCTACCACGGTACTGGATTGCTACTTGGATGATCATCCGGGCGTTAGTATTACAGGTAAAACGGATGCCGTGACGAATAGTGTTTCTTACGATTTCAATGTTGTTGCCGGAACCAGTCCAATAAAGTTCAGGGTTGTTTTTGAGTGCAAGCCGTTGACAGAAGGGCGCACCAAAGTGGAAGTTGTCTATGATGATTTGGTTAGCCCGAACT
>CAZALQ010000192.1:0-3455 GCA_964485605.1 uncultured Oscillospiraceae bacterium | reverse complement strand
TGATTACGCCGCACTTTCAGAGCATGCGCGGAAGCGCGTTCCGCGCATGCTGATCGCGTTTTAGCGCAGGCTGAACGCAGTTCAGCCCATATTGTGTTTGTTGGTATAAATATCGCGCATATTCATAGAACCGGTTTCAATCCTGATTGAATTGTGCTCATATCTCTCGACTATGGATTCTGCATACGCGCCCCCGCCGAGTCTTTTCAGCCAGTCTTCTGTGCGATACAGTGTACAAAAGATAGTTGCGGTCGTATCGAAGCGTCGTTCAGATAGTTCGAAGATAAACTCGATCTCTTCTTTGCTGAGATCGTTAAGGAGCCATTCATCGAGAACAAGCACCTTGTACTTTGAATACTTTTTTAGCACCTTTTCTCTTCCTCCGGGAAGCAGAGATCTGTCTGTATATTCCATCAAAAGGTCCGGCACCCTGATATATCTGGATCTGAAAAGATGTCTGCAAGCCTCTTTTGCAAGCGCACACCCCAGGAACGTTTTACCTGTACTGGTGTAGCCCTGAAGGATGATGCTCTGACACTCATCCACAAACCTGCATGTCGCAAGATCATCTATCACACCGCGATTCAGGGAACGCTTTTCGTGATAGAAGATATCATGGATGTCCGCTTTAGGCAGTCTCAGGTGTGAAGATTTGATAAGCTTTTGGACTTTTTCGTCATACTTCCTCTGATAGACGCTGTCTACCATGAACTGGAAACGATCGTCAAAAGGCAGACTTAAAACAGATGTATCCTGTTCCTGAAGTTCAGATGCCTCGATGAACTCACTGATATTCATGAGACGAAGTTTCCTCTTGGTCTCTTCATTCATCATTTTGAGCCGCCCCCTTTCTTGTAGTATTCACTGCCACGGAGGTAGCCCATTGAAGTATCTTCAGGCTCGCTTACAGCGTTCTGCTGTTCTCTGTAAGTAATATCTTGATTTGAATTAAGGATTGCTTTAAGATGAGCATAGCGGGGCGACTTTATCCCTCTCTTAAGTGCTAACTCGCAGGCCGTTTCCAGACGGGCATCGGAATACGTTCTGCTGAGCCTTAGAACAGAGAGACAAGGATTGTAGCCCTGTTCTTTTATGGTCACACTTGAAAAGATACGTTCTATCACGGCATGTGTGGACTTGCCGATGGAACTTGCCCAATTACGTATTCTCTCATCATCCCATTCAACGATATCACGGAAGATCTTGGGCATATCTTCCTGATGGGTAGAATATCTGTTTTTAGCATAATCAGGAAATTTGTTGTGCGTAGTCAGGCGTTCGCCTTTATGGTATATCTCGACCTTTGTATCGGTTATCCTGAGATCCACTTTCTTTCTGGCGTACTGATATGGGCAAGAATAACGGTTTTTCCTGTACACTACATGGAAGTCAAGATTGACGGTCCTGCCATAGACCCATTCTGCGATCTCATACGGGAGAGATGGCAGTGGGCGAAGATATTGTTTTTCTTCCTGAAGCACTTCATAACGGCTTCCTTCCCGCTTCTGGAATGGCTGCCTGTTGAAAGCTTCCAGCTTTTCGGATACACGCAGTTTCAGTTCGCCGAAACTGTAAAATACTTCATTGCGGCATCTTGCGATTATGGCGGTTGCGATCTTTCCTACAGTGCCTTCCACCGATGCTTTCTGCTTTGGTTTCCTCACCTGAGCAGGCATTATCGCAGTGAGATAATGTGATCCCAAGGCCTCATAATCCTTTGTCAGGATGATATCTCCTTCTTTAGGATGCGATACAACTCCTGTCTTAAGGTTGTCACATACAGTGCGTACAGGAACGCCTCCGAAGTATTCGTACATGTGCACATGGCAGCGTATGAATGTATCCATTTTCATATCGAGACATGGTTCTACATACGAATACTGGCTGTACGGCAGTGTACCTACGAAGAGATATGCAGTGATCATTTCACCGGTATCTCTGTCAACGTAGTGCATAGTCGGGCCGGACCAGTCAACTTCACATCTCTCACCTGGCTTATGCTGTATATGGTTGGTGAGATGTTTTTCAATGGTATACCTGGAGTAGCCTTCGTTGAATTTAGTTTTGCCCATAGGGATCTTGTTCTCACGCCGGCAGCGCTCTGCATACTCTTCATGGAGCAGTTTAAGCGTTACACCTGTCTTCTTAAGTTCCTCGTGGACATATGCATAATTCGGATCACCATAAATGATCTCGTATGCGTACTTCTGCGGATAGAAAAGCCGGTATACTTCATCGTCTGATTTATCCGCCACATCAGAGTAAGCGATTTGCTTTTCATCAGCAATGGAAAACACTTCTCTGATCGAGTTCCTGGAGATGCCTCGCGATGACGAGATCATACTTCGTGACATCCCGGATTCTCTTAGCTCAAGGATGAGCTTCACATTGATTTTTCTGGCCATATCATGGGCCTCCTTTCATAGATTCAAGAGTTGATACTCTTAACTATGATTCTACACTAAGAAGTCCATGTATGCGCTGAAAAGCGTTCGATATGTTCTGATACGCGGTCAATGCAAACTGATTTGATTTGCGGTCAGCTTGCTCTGAATTGCGATCTGCATGCGCTCAGAGCGCGGAATATTCATTCAGAAACTACGAAAATATCATCGCTAACAAAATTTTCCTTTTTTAATATTGATACTACTTGCAATACTATATAGGTAAAAAGTAATATAATATAAACTAACATATTCGTTTTTCGAATGCCTTTAATGATCATTTTGATATACTCCTTTATTATATATATACCTTTGATAGTTTTCCTTTTGCTGTACTAAGGAATAGGTGTATAGTTTAACATCCTCTTTGTTAAGTATTATAAAATACCATTATTACACCATATCTTTATACCTAATTAACTCGTAGCTACTATTAGTTTTAAGAAATTGTTTTCTACAATAATATACAAATTGCTCCGCTCCTTCCGCATACATACTGATTTTTATTTTTTTCCCTCCAACGTATACTATTGTATCTAACCCGATTTCAATGCTTGTTAATTCATCGTATCTGAATATACTTTTAAATCCAAAGTAATTTATAAATATAAAGCCGTTGTAGTTATACACTATTTTCCAATTGTAGTGTGCAACGATAAGAATTAGAAGTAATATAATGGGTATAAAAAGAATCCAAAAGTCTATTTCTTGATTTGCATATGCCCAAATAAGAATGGAAATAAGCAAAATGGCGTCAATAATTCCAAGGTAAAGTATAAGCTTCCCAAGTCTTACTTCCTTCGACTTACTTTTTATCGCTATAAAGTCATTACTTAGAGTGTGGTTTCTTCTATTAGCTTTTTTTGGTGTTTTTTGATCCATTATCTGTTCCTTTTGCAATTTCATCAAGAATATAGTAAACAAATAGGAGGGCAAACGAAAAAGCCATAGGTATGCATGCCTGTAAGAGAAGAAGTTCGATGAGCGGCATATATGTCTCTCCCTTAATTA
>CAZALQ010000191.1:2993-3492 GCA_964485605.1 uncultured Oscillospiraceae bacterium | reverse complement strand
ATCTGCTTCAAAGGTATCAATTAATCTGTGCGTGAAGTATTACTATATCCAGCATGAGAGCAGCATAATGCATTCAAAATCAGATAAAATACTTCTTGATGAGATCGATGCATCAAATAATTTGGTTGGCTACTTTAAGGATAAAGGTTTTGATCTCTTAAGGGCTGCAAAATCAAAGAAGTTCAGCAACTTCTGCCAGATACTTCTTAATTTCCCGGATCTTAAGGATAAGCATCCGAAAGAATTTAAAGAAATAAAAGAGTTCCTAAAATCAGAAAAGAATGGTATCCTAAAGGATAGAAATACTCGCAAGAAAAATAAAGCTGCAGCTGCTTTATTGTGCCTGGGTGTAGGCACATTTGAGTTTGTAGGAAAGCTTGTAAAATAGAGGAGAATCTTCTTGGATTTAAACGGCAAGAGGGTGCTTTTGTTTGCGCCCGAATTTTTTGATTATTATAAAGAAATTGAAACTGAGCTTAGCTTAAGAGGCGCAAGCGTT
>CAZALQ010000191.1:0-2983 GCA_964485605.1 uncultured Oscillospiraceae bacterium | reverse complement strand
AAGTCCCAGCCATAAGCATTATTGATTGCCAAATGATTACTCACTTAATTCTTGAAAATGGTAAATTCTACTTGAGGATGAATACTGACAATTCAGCTTTACTTCATACACTCATTTCTGATTCAATTCTTGAAAATTATGCTGATAAAGATTTTCTCTACAGATTTTTCTGGATTAAGAATGAGAAAACAAGACTTGCCTATGCAAAGAAGAAAATAGAAACAGAAGTTGCAAAGGTTCCATTTGAACCGGATGTGGTACTGGTCATTAGAGGAGAAGCTATTAGCAAGGATATAGCTTCTAAATTAAGAAAGGCCTATCCTAATGCAGCCTTTGTAATGTATCAGTGGGATTCAGTACGGAATAATCCAAATTCTACTGAAATAGCTCCTTTCTTTGACAAAGTGCTTACTTTTGATTTTGTCGATGCAAAGCAATATGGTTGGGCGTATAGACCGCTTTTCTTTATCAAGAAAGATAACGAGTTTAAAGCAGATAGAAAGTATGATCTAACCTTGATCGGAACCCTGTATTACAAAAGAGCGAGGCTTCTAAAGAATCTTAAAGAGATTGCTTCGATAAAAGGATATAGAGTACTTGATTATCTTTATTCCGATAAGACGGTCTTTTATCTTCATAAATATATAATGCATGACAAAAGATATGCAGATATTGAAAAAGAAGATGTTCATTTTACTTCTTTGTCATTAGATAGAGTAAGGGAAGTATACAAAGATTCAAAAGTTCTTGTTGACTATTCGGCAGATGATCAAACCGGTCTTTCAATGAGGACCATTGAAAGCCTGGGTTATGGATGCAAGCTTGTGACCAACAACAAGAGAATTGCAGAAACAGACTTCTATAATCCTGAGAATATATATATTTATGACATAGATAATTTCAGTATCCCTGATGGCTTTGTTGAAACGCCTTATGCGCCATTGGAAGAGCGCATGTACAGATATTACAGCCTTGAGGGATGGGTAGATACGGTATTTGGAGAATAGGTTTAAAGTGAACGGAAGAATTGAAAACTTAATAGGGCATTTGAAAGCGGCTCTTGTTTACAAGCATAAGTTCGCTTCCTTTGGGTCTCATTCACTTATTATAAGGCCCATTCAAATTGATTCTCCAGAGGCTGTTTCCATTGGTAATAACGTATATATTGCTCACTATGGATGGATCAAAGGCGGTATAGAGGGCAAGTTATCAATGAGCATAGGAAACGGCGTTCAAATCGGCCATTTTGCCCATATAGTATCAAGGCAGAGCATAACCATTGAGAATAATGTTCTTATTGCAGACAGAGTCTATATTTCTGACTGCACACATAACTATGAAGATGTTTCAGTGCCTGTTTTAGATCAGTGTGTAAAGATCCTATCTCCAGTTGTAATAGGGGAAGGATCATGGATAGGGGAGAATGTCTGCATACTTGGTGCATCTGTAGGTAAGCACTGCATCATCGGTGCAAACTCAGTAGTAAATAAGGATATTCCGGATTACTGCGTAGTGGCAGGGTCGCCTGCAAGAATAATTAAGAAATACGATTTTGAGACTCATGCTTGGGTCAATATATAGAGATAGCGGAGGCTTTTAGTTTTGGCACAGATAAAACTATATAGAGATGTTGACGGCATAGAAGGTTTATGCGTTCTTGAACCTGCTGTTCATAAAGATGACAGAGGATACTTCATGGAAGCATATAACAAAAATGATATGGAAGAGCTTGGTCTTCATATAGACTTTGTTCAGGATAATCAATCAATGTCTGTAAAGGGAGTTTTACGAGGACTTCATTTCCAAATCAATTATCCTCAGACAAAGCTGGTGAGAGCTATAAGGGGAGAAGTGTTTGATGTTGCTGTTGATTTAAGAGAAGGGAGCAAGACCTACGGCAAATGGCACGGAGAAATACTCAGTGCCGAGAATAAAAAAGAATTCTTGATTCCGAAGGGATTTGCCCATGGTTTTCTCGTTTTGTCTGATGAAGCCGAGTTCATGTATAAATGTGATGATTTTTATCATCCAAATGATGAAAGCGGCCTCGCATGGAATGATCCGGATGTTGGCATTGTATGGCCGAGACTTACCGGTGAATACAAAGGCAGCGCATCAGGAGAAGGATATACGGTTGATGGGGTTAATTTGATTCTTTCAGACAAGGATCAAAAGTGGGTAGGAATCAAAGAGACATTTAAGAAATAAAGGGTTAAGAGATGAAAGTACTTGTTACCGGAGCAAACGGATATCTTGGGCAAGGCATAGTAAAAGCCTTGCTGGATATGGGAGCTGAAGTCATTGCTGCGGATTTTAAAACAGATAATGTGGATTCAAGGGCAAAGAGGATCCCCGGAGATCTTTTCTCATATGAGGATCCATATGAATACTATGAAGAACCTGATGTTCTTCTTCATCTTGCATGGAGAGATGGATTTGTTCATTATTCAGATGCTCATATTGAAGACCTTCCAAAGCACTTTAAACTTTTAAAACAGTTTTCAGTGTCGGGAGTAAAGAAAATTGCAGTAATGGGATCTATGCATGAAATCGGTTTTTATGAAGGATGTATAAATGAAAATACTCCCTGCAATCCGGTTACCCCTTACGGTATAAGCAAAAATGCATTAAGAGAGCTTACCAAACTTCTTTGTGAAAAAGAGGGTAAGACTTTTCAGTGGCTTCGCGGCTACTATATAGTCGGAACAAGCATTTACGGCTCATCTATTTTTTCAAAAATAGTTCAAGCTGTAAACGAAGGAAAAAAAGAATTCCCATTTACCATGGGTCAGAATAAATTCGATTTTCTCGATTATGATGACTTTTGCAAGCAGGTTGCTGCAGCAGTCATGCAGGACGAAGTGAACGGTATTATTAATATCTGTTCCGGCAGACCTGAAAAGCTTGCAGACAGGGTAGAAAGATTCACTTTATAGTGATCCCATACTATACATCAGTAGATGCAGAAAAGGTTTTACAACAG
>CAZALQ010000190.1:0-3502 GCA_964485605.1 uncultured Oscillospiraceae bacterium | reverse complement strand
GCTGTTTCTGCAAGCTATGGATTGATCAATGTCTTTTATCTGATAGCTCTCATTTCAGTTAACCTGTCTATTATGAATATGCTTCCCATTCCGGGACTTGACGGCGGAAGGATATTCGTCTTGATAATCAAGAAGCTTACAGGTGACAGGCTCTCTCAAAAGGCTGAAAATGTTATAAACGGCATAGGTATGGTCTTTTTACTTGCCTTAATAATTTTTATAGCAGTTAAGGATGTAATTAAGTTAGTTTAGATATGACAAGATAAGTTAAAGTAGGAAATATATACATAGGCGGAGGCGCTCCTGTATCTATTCAATCAATGACAAATACAGATACAAGAGATGTATTTGCGACTTTAAAACAAATCGATGCTCTTGAAGAAGCAGGATGCCAAATAGTCAGACTTGCAATTCCTGATAAGGAAGCTGCATTAGCATTTGGCGAGATCAAAAAATCCTGCAGCATACCGCTGGTTGCCGATATTCATTTTTCATCTGAGCTTGCATTGATGGTTATGGACGGAGGAGCAGATAAAGTAAGGATCAATCCGGGAAATATCGGCTCTGAAGAAAAGGTTGCGGCAGTTTTATCTAAAGCAAAAAGCTGCGGTATTCCCATTAGAATAGGAGTTAATTCCGGAAGTGTCGAAGCAAGAATTTTGGAAAAGTACGGCGGAGTAACAGCAGATGCATTGGTAGAGTCTGCATTAGATGCAATCAAATATGCTGAGAGCTTTGGCTTTGAAGATTTAGTTGTTTCAATTAAATCATCAGATATTGCCATGAACTATGAAGCATATACTAAGATATCAAAACTTACAGATGTTCCTCTTCACGTTGGACTCACAGAAGCCGGTATAGGAGAAGATGCCAGAAGGAAATCAGCCATAGGCATAGGATCATTGCTTTTGGCAGGTATAGGTGATACCATCAGAGTATCTCTTACGGGAGATCCGGTACAGGAAGTATTACTTGCCAAGAAGATCTTAAGCGATATTGGCCTTTGGAGAACGGGGATCAACTTTGTTTCATGTCCTACATGTGGCAGAACACAGGTAGATCTTCCAAAAGTAGCTCAGCAGGTCAAAGATAAGATCTCCGTATATAACGATAAGCTGGAACGCATGGGAAAGAACATGACAATTGCTGTCATGGGTTGTCCTGTAAATGGTCCGGGAGAAGCTAAGAATGCTGATCTTGGAGTCGCCTGCGGAAAAGGTGTCGGTCTGATCATTAAAAAGGGTGAGATAGTATGTAAAGTAAACGAAGATGAAATATGTTCAGCTCTTCTTCGAGAGCTTGACAATATGATTAAATAAATGTGAGGAAAATGTTATGACAGTAGAAGAAGTAATAGCTCTTGCTAAAGAGTGCGGATTTGATGAAGTTAATCCTCTTGATCCAAAGACTTTTGTACAAAGCCAAATGGTAAGAGATACATGCAAAACAAATAAGTGCGGAGCTTACGGTAAAAACTGGGGATGCCCGCCTCATTCTACTCCAGAAGAAGATAACGCTAAGCTTCAAAAATATGAACACGGTCTGATTCTTCAGTGCATCGGAAGATCAGAAAAGAGAATTGACAGAAAGATGTATTTTGAGACAGGCAAAAGACTTTCTGATGGAATTCATAAATTAAAAGAAGAATTGGTAAAAGAATATCCGGATTGCCTTGCTCTTGGTGCAGGCGGATGCATGATTTGCAAAGAATGCGCAAGACCTGAGCCATGCAGATTTCCTGATAAAAGGATTGAAGCATTAGAAGGGTACGGAATATTTATTACACAGCTTTGCAGAGATAATAACGTCCTTTATTATTACGGCGAAGGAACTATTGCATATAACGGAGCGATACTCTGGTAAATGGAATTTGAAATTGTTGCAACCTCCACATTCGGTGTGGAGGCTGTTTTAAAAAAGGAAATAAAAGATCTTGGATTTAAAATAACAGATTCAAGAAACGGAAGGATCACCTTTTTAGGCGATGAAAGAGACCTTGTCAAAGCTAATATTTGGCTTAGAACTGCAGACAGGGTCTATCTTAAAATGTCTGAATTTAAAGCTCTTAGTTTTGAAGATTTATTTCAAGCATCAAAGCAAATCGAGTGGGAAAAATATTTGCCGGAGGATGCAAATTTTATTGTTATAGGAACTTCTGCAAGAAGCACTCTTCACAGCGTTCCTTCTTGCCAATCAATTATTGAAAAGGCAATTATTACAAGGCTTTTTTCATATTACGGCGTTGATTGGTTTAGTAAAAGCGGAAATAAATATACAATAAGGTTCAGTTTTCAGAATGATAATTGCCTTATATGCCTCGACAGTTCAGGTGAAGCTCTTCACAAAAGGGGATATAGAGTAAAAGATGTTCCTGCGCCGATCAAAGAAACTATGGCGGCTGCACTCATTAAGCTAGTTACTTTGATAAGACAAAAGTATTGTTAGATCCCTTGTGCGGAAGCGGCACCATCGCCATAGAAGCTGCAATGATAGCTAAAAACATTGCTCCCGGCCTTGGCAGAGATTTTGATGCAATGAATTGGAGCTTTATTCCTGCATCTTTATGGAAAGAAGAAAAGAAGGCCGCCTTTGAATCAATTGTATATGATAACAGTTTTCATATCTTTGCATCCGATATAGATCAAAGAACTGTTGATTTTGCAAGAGAAAATACAATTGAAGCCGGAGTTGATGACATAATTAAATTTTCGGTTAAAGATGTTTCAAATGTAAAAATAGACAAATTTGAAAATATCATTGGTGACGACGGACAGGTAAAAGCAGGCTCATTGATAACAAACCCGCCATACGGACAACGAATAGGGGAAAAAGAAGCTATTGAAGAAATATATAAAGCTTTAAAGCGTATAAGAATCGAGAATCCGTCCTGGGAGATCAACTTGATCACACCGGATAAGGCTTTTGAAAGGAAATTCGGAAAGGCTGCCGATAAGAGAAGAAAGCTGTATAACGGAAATATAGAGAGCTGTTATTATCAGTATTTCGGTAAATCAGATACACAGGATAAAACTGTTTCAAAGAGCAAAAAAGAGAGCTTTGCAAGAAACAGATTCAGAAATGATGAAGTTACGGATGAAGAAAGAGCACAGGAATTGTTCAGAAGATGAAATTTCACTTGCAAATCAGATAAATAATGATATTATACCTATGTACGTTATTTCTAGAGTGACCCAAGGGGGTCACTCTTCTTTTTAGAAATTATGGCTAAGAAAAAAATACAAGAATACATTTCCGAATGGATGGAACCCTTCGGAGCTGAAAAAGGTTACGAACTGTCGAGAACCGAATTCGTTAAAGAAGGTCAGACTTGGTTTTTAAGAGTATACGTTGATAAGATCAAAGACGGTCAATACGATTATATGAGCTCTGACGATTGCGAAGTTATTTCAAGATATTTATCTACAAAGCTTGATGAAGCGGATCCTATTTCACAAAACTATTATCTTGAAGTAAGTTCTCCGGGACTTGACAGGCCCCTGAT
>CAZALQ010000189.1:1254-3549 GCA_964485605.1 uncultured Oscillospiraceae bacterium | reverse complement strand
GATACTAAATGAACTCATAATCATGCTCATGAATTCAAAATGAAGAATGACATTTAGACTGTAGAAGATGATGCTGAAAAGAATAACGCCTATAAGGTCGACAAGCAGGTAGGTAAGGGCCGTCCTCTTTCCCGCGGTGCTTGCGCCAAGGGCTGAGAGAAGAACAGGAACAGAAGCACCTATTGCAACGCCCATGATGATAGGAAGCGCGATATCAAATGAGATAACACCCGTTATTTCAAAGGATAACACTCCCGTTGCCGACAGTGCCTGCAAAATACCGACTGCTGCAGATGCGCTTTGAAGAATTGCTGTAAATAGAAGACCTGCGATGATTCCGAGTATGGGTGATGAGAAACTTGTCAGGAAAGATATAAATGCGGGATCCGTTCTAAGATCTGAAACAGATCCGCTCATGGCCTTCATTCCGAACATGAGGACTGCAAAGCCGAGAAGTATGCCTCCCACATGCTTGTGAGAAGGCTTTTTTGAAAACATATATAGGATGATACCGATTACAGAGATTATAGAAGAAAGACTTTCTGTAGAAAGCAAACTCAGTACTCCTGATGCTCCGGAACCGATATCGGAAAGACAAATTACCCACCCTGTAACACTGGTTCCTATGATGGCGCCCATGATTACGCCAATAGCCTGTTTTACCTTCATCATACCGGAGTTTACAAATCCGACTACCATGACAGACGTCGCTGATGAAGACTGGATTATTGCCGTGACTCCGGTTCCAAGTAAAATGCCTTTGATAGGCGTACTTGACAGTTTATAAAGAATAAGTTCAAGTTTTGCTCCGGCAACTTTTTTCAGGCTGTCTCCCATTAAAGACATACCGAAAAGAAATAATGCTACCCCGCCGAGAAGGGCTAAAATATCTGAAATATCCATAAATACCTCCATTATCGATTATACAGTATATTTGCTTTGAGTGCATTAAAAAAAATGATACAATGTATGCATTATGAGAGTAGATAAGTATTTAAAGGTAGCGCGCCTCATAAAGCGCAGAACAGTTGCCCATGATGCCTGTGAAGAAAGCAGGATATTTGTAAACGGCAAAGAAGCAAAACCGGGCAAAGATATCAAACCCGGAGATGAAGTAAAGATTGTTTTCGGCAGTTCTGAAGTAAAGGTTAGAGTTTTATCAACTCCCGATCATGTTACAAAGGATGATGCCTCATCTTTGTACGAGGTGATTGATTAGATATTATGGATTTTAAACTGCACGCTCCCTATGAAATGACAGGTGATCAGCCGGAAGCTGTAAGAAGGCTTGTTGAAGGTATCAATTCCGGCAAAAAACATCAGACGCTTTTGGGTGTTACAGGGTCGGGAAAAACTTTTACTATGGCAAACGTCATTGCAAAGGTAAACAAACCGACTCTCGTAATATCACATAACAAGACGCTGGCTGCACAGCTTTGCGGAGAGTTTAAAGAATTCTTCCCTGAAAATGCTGTGGAGTATTTCATTTCATATTATGACTACTATCAACCTGAAGCCTATGTACCATCCACGGATACCTACATAGAAAAGGATTCCGATATCAATGAGGAAATCGATAGGCTGAGATATTCTGCTACAGCAGCCCTTACGGAAAGACGTGATGTAATTATTGTTGCATCAGTTTCGTGCATATACGGTCTCGGTTCACCTGACGAATACAGAAACCAAATGATTTCCTTAAGACCGGGCATGGAAATTTCAAGGGAAGAGATATTAAGAAAGCTTGTAGATATTCAATATGTAAGAAATGACCTTAGCTTTGAAAGAGGCAGCTTCAGGGTAAGGGGAGACATTATAGATGTCATTCCTGCCGGCGGTGAGCATGCCATTAGAATCGAAATGTTCGGTGACGAAATAGACAGTCTGAAGGAACTCGATCCCCTTACAGGCGAGGTCATCGCTACAAGAAGCCATGTTCCCATTTTCCCGGCAAGCCACTACGCTACCTCAAAGGAGAATATGGAAAGAGCCCTTGTGACTATCGAAGAGGAATTGGAAGACAGGATCCAGTGGTTTAAGGACAGAGGTAAATTGCTTGAAGCCCAAAGAATAGAGCAAAGAACGAGATACGATTTGGAAATGCTGAGAGAAATAGGCATGTGCAAGGGTATCGAGAATTATTCAAGGCATCTCATCGGAAATCCTCCCGGAGCAAGTCCATACACACTTGTGGATTACTTCCCTAAGGATTTCCTGATCATAACGTGATCGTTTTCACGCGTACCCCTCAGTCCTAATCGCAACTGACGAACAACAGCACGAATGCATTGTACC
>CAZALQ010000189.1:0-1225 GCA_964485605.1 uncultured Oscillospiraceae bacterium | reverse complement strand
GGATTACGGCTTCCGTCTGCCGTCAGCGCTTGATAACAGGCCTCTTCGCTTTGATGAGTTTGAAGAAAGAGTCAATCAGATCATATACGTATCAGCCACTCCTGCCGATTATGAAAGGGAAAAGTCGGGAGGCATTTCTGCAGAACAGGTCATAAGGCCTACAGGCCTTTTGGATCCGCCCATAGAGCTGCATCCAACTGAAGGACAAATAGACCATCTCATAGGAGAAATCAATAAGGAGGTGAGCCTTGGAAGAAGGGTCCTCGTTACGACTCTTACCAAGAAAATGGCGGAAAGCCTTACGGAATATCTCAAATCAGCAGGCATAAACTGCAGATATATGCATTCTGATATCCAGTCCCTTGAAAGAAATGAGATATTAAGGGACCTAAGGCTGGGGGAATTCGATGTATTGGTCGGAATAAACCTCTTAAGAGAGGGTCTTGACCTTCCGGAAGTATCACTAGTTGCCATCTTAGATGCCGATAAGGAGGGCTTCTTAAGAACTGAAACTTCTCTTATTCAGACTGTCGGAAGAGCCAGCAGAAATGTTAACGGCAGGGTCATAATGTATGCGGATCACATTTCCCATGCTATGAAGGTCTGCATGGATGAGACCTCAAGAAGAAGAGCTATTCAGGAAAAATATAACGAAGAGCACGGCATTACGCCTCAGACTATAGAAAAGGCTGTAAGGGATGTCATCGAAGTCACAACAAAAGTTGAGGCTGAAATTGATGAGTATGAAGGAAAGTCCCTTCTTGAACTTACCAAAGGAGAGCTTAAGGAATACTCCGTTAAGCTTGAAAAGGAAATGCGAGAAGCAGCTAAAAATCTTGAGTTTGAAAGAGCTGCAGTCCTTAGAGACAGGCTTCTTGAAGTGCGCGCCAAGCTTTAAGAAGCAAGTGTGTAATAATGCACAAAATAGTAAAAAAAAGGCAGAGTTTTCTCATGTAACTCTGCCTTTTATTTTCCAAAGATACATAGCTTTGTGATATACTTTTAGCTATGCAAAAAGATTTAGTTATACGCGGCGCAAGAGCCCACAATTTAAAAAACATAAGCCTTACCATTCCAAGAGATAAGATGATAGTCATCACAGGACTTTCAGGTTCAGGAAAGTCATCTCTTGCCTTTGATACCATCTATGCAGAGGGACAAAGAAGATATGTTGAATCCCTTTCTGCTTATGCCAGAATGTTCCTTGGACAGGTAGATAAGCCCG
>CAZALQ010000188.1:0-3579 GCA_964485605.1 uncultured Oscillospiraceae bacterium | reverse complement strand
GTCATAGCATCGCATATGCCGTTCATCATCCTCTTTAAATGGTTATTTCTGCACCCATCAACCATATCGTTAATAAGGACAACATAGGGCTCAACTTCCCTTGCAGTTTCCTGATTCTGCTTTACAAAAGCAAGGGATGTCCTATCGAGCATTTCCTTAAGAGGAACTTCCAGAGATGATAATTCACCTTTCGCATGGTCTGAAAGCTTTCCGTCGTCCTCTACAATCTGTTCTGCGCACCTGCATATGGAATAGACATGGTCCCCTGCTCTTTCAAGGTCTGTTACGCACTGCAGATAATAATTTTGAATATCACTTTGAAGACCTGCCTTAAGGTTTGGCGTAAGCTTTGCAAGATATGCACTGATAGCATCCTCCAGCTGATCCATATACTGATTGGTCGTATTTCTTTGTAAGATCAATGGCGCTGAATACATTGATATCAACAATATCATTCATGGTGCAAAGAGCTTTGTAGGTGCTGTTAAGAGCAAGTGCAGGAGATGTGAAAAGCGCTTCATCTAAAGCCTCAATCTCTGCGCCACGCTCAACCTGATGAGGATCATCTTTAACAAGCTTTCTTGAAGCCGTTTCAAATGGTTTTGCCAACGGAAGGAGCAAAATGGCTGTGCTAAGCTTAAATATAGTATGGATATTGGCTATTCCTCCGGAATGAAGTGTACTGGACCAAAGGCTGTCAATAAGACCGGCTCCGTGGGCGATATTTACGGCAATGATTATCAGGAGAATACATGCGATATTGTAAAGCATGTTGATCATACCTGTTCTCTTTGTATCTGCCTTTGTGCCTATTGAACAAACGATCAAGGTCGTAAGACCATCGCCCATATATATTCCCAGAAGTATTGGGAAAACTGAACTAAAGGTTATGGCTCCCGTAATTGATAAGGCTTGAAGAATACCTATGGTAGCTGATGATGACTGAAGAACAAATGCGACGGCAAGTCCTGCCAAAAATCCAAGGACCGGCTTATCGCCAAAGCTTGTAAAAAGATTTGCAAAGGAATCGGACTCTGAAAGAGGCTCTACAGCTGCAGTCATATTTAAAAGTCCTGTAAAAAGAATGGCAAACCCCATGGCAATAGTGCCTATGGTTGAAGAATCCTTTCTCTTTACAAACATCACGAAAATGATTCCGATTATGGCAGCGACCGGAGCAAGGGTATCAGGTTTAAATGCGTTGAGCCACTGAGCTCCATCTGGATTTACATCAAGAAGCCTTATTATCTGCCCTGTTATGGTGCTTCCAACATTGGCTCCGAATATTACTCCTATTGAATGGCTAAGGCCCATAATACCTGCGCCTACAAGTCCGGAGACTATAACTATGGTGGCTGTAGCGCTTTGGATCAAGGCTGTAAGGCCCGCACCGACGGCAAAGCCCATAAGAGGGCTTCCCGTAACCTTTTCAAGGGCTGTCTTAAATGAACCTGTTGATTCTTTTTTAAGACCGTCACCCATTATCCTCATTCCGTACAGAAAGAGAGCAAGGCCGCCGAAAATCGAAATAACATTAAATATTGACATAATTGTTACCTATATTAACTTAACTTTACAATTGTATATTTTATCACCATGCATAAAAAAACACCATTTCTCATTAAAAGAAATGATGTCTCATTTTTTAGTAACTGAAATAATTATTCTCCTCACCTCTGGCAAATACGCTTATCATCTCAGAAGTTAGGGCTGTATATGAACCATCAGTATATTCTTGAAGATCTTCCCGCTTTACCCAAACTGCTTCTGCAAGTTCATCGCCGTCAGCTTTAAGAGGATCATCTCCATCCTGCTCACAAAAATATCCAAGAAGAAGTCCTCCTGCAGTAATGCCCCAAGGCTGGCTTTTATAATACTTGATATTTTTTACACGGATACCTGTTTCCTCCATAACCTCTCTTCTGACAGTATCCTCACCGGTCTCTCCTATTTCGCAAAAGCCTGCTACAAGAGCTGAAAGCTTTGCTCCCGGTCTGTTATATCTTGTCATGAGGATCGAATCTCCCTTAGTTACGCCAACTATGACAGAAGGCATGATCCTAGGATATATGGTATTCCCGCAGACCGGACACTTAAGCATGCGTTCCTTTTCATCATGAACAGTTCTTGCGCCGCATCTTCCGCAGCAAATATTGTCATTATGCCAAACTGAAAGATGATACGCAGTGATAAGAGCAAACAGGATCTCCTGAGGATGGCCTCCTCTAAAAAGATTAATGCTTTCATATCCAAAGCCGGGCATTACAGGGCCTTCTTCCCCTAAATCAAGAAATACTGTCGTATCATCAAGTTTAAAGAGATATACAGGATTTAAGTCATCCTTTGGATAATCTTCATACCTTGGGAGTTCAACGTTCCCCTCTTCATCCATTTTACAAAGAAACTGCCTTTCTATGAAATGAATGATGAGACTGTCCTTCTTTGGATTCTCATTAGGTCTGTATGATACATCAAGTTTGTGAGGATAAATATCCTGAATCATTTTACAGCTCCTCTTCCGTATCACCACTAAAGCCCTCATTCATTAGAACGTTGAGCTTTTTGTTGTAATACTCAGAAATTTTCTTTTCTCTGAATCTATTGTTATCTTCCAGAATAGCCAGCATCTCATCCGTTATCTCTTCTGCTGATGTGGGCCTGTATTGATGAAGATAAGATGACATTCTTGACATTGATTTTTCACCGGAAAGTGACATAGCTATCATCATTCCGAATTCTTTCGGATATCCCATGCGAACTATAGTATCAACAAGTTCTTCAAATACTCTTTCCTTAGATGTCATCTAATATATCTCCTTAGCCATGGTATTGTATCACAAAACACACATCATTCCTTAATTAAAAAGAATAAAAACTACTTTACATGTATATATTTTATGATATAATCGTTATGTAATATTTTTAATAACGCAAACAACAAAAAAGCGGCGCAAGATGTTTCATTCAATCCTTTTGCACCGCTTTTTGTTTTATCAATACTATCGCTAAGATTCTTTTCATTTTAGGGCCTCTTTTAATACTTCAAGATTGCTCTCCATTATCGATAGGTATGTAACTCCGTTATTCACATCCTCGATGGTAATTCCCTGCATGGAATCAATTGTAAGGACCGATTGATTCTTGCTGCTTGTGTTGCTGATAATAGTCTCTGCTATTCTCTGATCCTTACCCTCGATCTTAAGGACTGTATTTAATCCAAGTTCATCAAGCTTTGATGCAAGGAACAGAACAGTTTCAAAACTTGCTTCTGTTTCTGCTGAACAGCCTACAAATGCCGCATAATAGGAAAGATCGTAATCATCTACAAAATATCTAAAGGGGAAACGATCTCCAAACAGAAGAGTTTTCACTCTGGCATTTTGTACTGCATCAGCATAATCATTATCAAGGGATTTTAATTTGCTGATGTAATCTGCCGCATTTGCCCTGTATGTATCGGCATTGTCTTTATCCATATCACACAGAGTATTTGTTATCGCTTCTATGAATATTTCTGCATTGCGAAGGGAAAGCCATACGTGTTCATCCATTTCCTCCTCACACTCTTCTCCACCCTCA
>CAZALQ010000187.1:0-3596 GCA_964485605.1 uncultured Oscillospiraceae bacterium | reverse complement strand
AGTTTAGGACATTATTTGGTGACAAGATTGTAGTTAAACTAATATCAGTTTTTTTCTTAGCTCTATAAACACATTCTTTAAAGAATAGAAACCTTCCCTTGACATATATCATTAATTCTTTCAATAACCGTTTCTTCAAATTCTTTTTCGAATGATATTGTTATTTTTAGATTCTCTTCATAGTCAATATTTAATACGTCAAAACCAATTTCTTCTGATGATTTTTGGACTTTTGACAGAAGATTATAAGGCACACAAATTATCTTTTTAATAATATCCTTCACTTCATATCGGCCGGCAGATATCAATGCATCTCTTGCAATTCCGGTGTAAGCTCTTACGAGTCCACCAGTACCAAGCTTAACCCCACCAAAGTATCTGGTAACGACGATTGTAATATTCGTCAACCCTTCTTTCACCAACAACTGAAGAATTGGAGCTCCTGAAGTACCGCTGGGTTCTCCATCATCGGATGCCCATTGAATTTCTTGTTTTTCGCCTATTACAAAAGCTGGTACATTATGAGTAGCATCTTTGTACTGCTTACGTATAAGCGCAATAAAACTATCAGCCTCTTCCCTTGTATCAGTTCTTGTAATGTGGGCTATAAATCTAGATTTTTCAATAATAACTTCAGCTTCAGCAGGCTGCAATATCGTGATGAATTTAACCATGATGATAAGATCTATTCATTCTCGTCTTCAACTAAGTACTTTGAAAAACGGCTGACATCAGCAAAGGATAACTCTACCTTTATCTTTGTACCCTCAGCAGTATATTCGGTCTTTAAAGGCTTATTTTTATCCATTACAGCGTTCAAAACGGCTCCGTCGGTAAAAGGTATCATTAGCGTCACAACTTTGGCATCTGCAAAGATTTTAGACTTTATCATTTCGAGAAGTTCCGACATTCCCTCACCGGTTTTTGCAGACATTACTACACAATTTTGTCCGTATCCCACTGTGCTGAATTCTTTATCCTGCAGCAGATCACACTTATTAAAAGCCATAATCATAGGCTTCCCTTCAGCTCCTAAATCTTTAAGAACCTTATTTGTAACATCAATATAAAAATCTTTTCCTTCATAAGATGCGTCCACAACTTGCACCAGAAGATCTGCATCCACTGCTTCCTCAAGGGTAGATTTAAAGGCAGAAACAAGTGAATGCGGAAGTTTACTGACAAATCCAACAGTATCTACCAGAATAAAACTGTGTCTGTCATCAGGCGTTATCAACCTCTGAGAAGTGTCCAGCGTAGCAAAAAGCATATTCTTTTCAAATACACCTTTTTGTTCCCTTTCTTCAGCTTTTAAGAAGGCATTCATGATAGATGATTTACCACTGTTTGTATATCCAACCAGTGCAACTACCGGAAGCTCGGATTTATCTCTTTTTGCTCTTTTTGTTGCTCTTGTAGAATTAAGATCCTTAATCTCAGACTTAATCTGATCCATTCTTTTTTGGATATGTCTTCTATCTGTCTCAAGTTTAGTCTCACCAGGCCCTCTGGTTCCTATACCGCCTCCGAGTCTTGATAACGATTTTCCAAAACCCAATAACCTCGGCATTCTATATGAAAGCTGAGCTAATTCAACTTGCAGTTTTCCTTCAGCGCTGGTTGCTCTTGAAGCAAAAATATCCAAAATGAGAATGGTTCTATCAATAACTTTTCTATTACAGGCATCTTCAATATTTCTTAATTGCATTCCAGATAGTTCATCATTAAATACAACTAAATCTATATCCATATTCCTGCAGTATTCGGCAAGTTCTTCCAGCTTGCCTGTACCAACATAGGTGCCTGCATTAATTCTGTCCACGTTCTGCGTCATCTGTGCAATTACTTCAATATTGGCAGCTTCTGCGAGTCCGCAAAGTTCCTCCATAGAGTAGGAAATATCTTCTCCTAAACTTACGCCTACAAGAATAGCCTTTGGACAGTCTTGTGATATGACATTGTTATTTTCATCAAATTGCAGCATTTTCTTACTATCCCATAAAAAAATTCTTCTGTAACTAATCACAGAAGAATTATATAAAAATAAACTAATCCTTGCAAACATCAAAAATCGGGACTGTTTGGTCCCGATTTAACGAAGCATTATAATATATATTTTTCGATATCATCCTGATGAATTACATCATCGAATTTACTTTTTACATAGTCAGCATCAATTTTAATATTTGCAATCTCAGGATCCGGCAAATTAAATGAAATTTCCTCAAAGAGCTTTTCCATTATTGTGTGGAGTCTTCTGGCACCTATATTTTCTGTTTGTTCATTCATAATGCGTGCCATGGATGCTATTTCTTCAATAGCATCATCTGTGAACTCGACCTTAACGCCTTCAGTTTCCATTAATGCAGCGTGTTGTTTTGTAAGCGCATTATGCGGTTCAAGAAGTATTCTCTTAAAATCTTCCTTTGTAAGACTTTCAAGTTCAACTCTTACAGGAAAACGTCCTTGAAGTTCAGGAATAAGATCTGTTGGTTTCGATACAGAGAACGCACCTGCTCCAATGAATAGAATATGATCGGTTTTTATGGGACCGTACTTGGTGTTTACAACACTTCCTTCAACTATAGGAAGAATGTCCCTTTGTACACCCTCTCTTGATACATCTGCGCCACCATGGTAGTTTCCACTGTTAGCAATTTTATCAATTTCATCGAGGAATACTATGCCGTTCTGTTCGCAATTTTCCATCGCTTCGGACTGAACCTGGTCCATATCAATTAACTTTGAAGCTTCCTGTTCTATGAGGATCTTCCTCGCTTCGGATACTTTCACCTTGCGTTTTTTTGTCTTTGGAGGAATCATACCGCCAAATATACTTCCAATTTGAATTGTTCCGCCACCATTAACATCAAGAGTGTTATCTTTTGGCTGTTCCACAACATCAATTTCAATATATTGATCTTCTAAAAGACCATCTTTTAACTGTTGACGAACCTGATCCCTTGCTAATAGAACTTCACTATCTTCTTCAGGAGTATCTATTTTTTCAGTGGTCTGATTGTAAGTTGCCTGAGCACCACCCATAAGTCCGGAAAATGGATTTCTTACGCTCTGACTTTGTTTAGCATTTTTTCCGGGAATTATGGCTTCTATAATCTTTTCTTCTGCTAATCCCTTAGCTACTTCATATTTTTCATCCATATGTTTTTGTTTAGTAACACGCATGGATGCTTCCATTAAATCTCTGATTATAGATTCTACATCTCTTCCAACATAACCGACTTCCGTGAATTTTGTCGCCTCTATTTTAATAAATGGAGCATCCATCAGCTTTGCAAGTCTCCTTGCAATCTCTGTTTTACCAACACCGGTTGGGCCCATCATTAAAATATTCTTTGGTGTAATCTCATCCCTTATTTCTTCAGGAACCAGGCTTCTTCTATAACGGTTTCTTAAGGCTACAGCAACAGAACGTTTTGCACTGTCCTGTCCAATTATATATTTATCAAGCTCTTCTACAATTTCCTTAGGACACTAACAGGACAGTACATTTCTGGAAGAAGAAAGAACAGCGTTCTCTCTGTGACCCTGCGTGAGAAGGCTCAAGTTCAGAGTGCAACCAGCGTGTGAGCTCC
>CAZALQ010000186.1:0-3598 GCA_964485605.1 uncultured Oscillospiraceae bacterium | reverse complement strand
TAGTTGCTTGATTTAAGAGAAGTTCTCTTCTGTCCCTTTGCAACAAGTATGTCTGCTGATAATGAGTCACAATAGAAATACTCTTTCCATTGATCTGAGAGTACACCTGTGGCTGCTCCGACTGCTGCATGAATAAGTCCCATATTATTTCTCCTTTCAGATTATTAACTGAATTATTATTAAACTATAACTAACATATATATTACACGAATTTGTGTAAAAAAACCATATTTAGAAATGTCTTCCGCCGCCGCTGGCATGCATATTACCACCGCTGCTCATATGTGGACCGCTGAAGGATGAACCTCCGCTGTGATGAGGACCACCGCTGCTGTGATGCTCTTGCTGCTCCTTTGGAATTCTCTGAGTATACACGTTAAGAAGTATATTCTCAGCCCTGGAAAGTCTAAAGCTGTCATCATCTGCATAATTGCCGGCGCTGTATGCTCTTGAAACAGTCTTCATACTTCTCTTTGCGTTGCCTACGCTTATAAGGCCTGCTATGGCACCTGCGATAACTCCGCTCAGTCCGCCCATTTGAAGCTTTTCAAGGAAGCTGTGCTCTGCCGGTGTTGGAGCCGGCGGGTCTACAATCGGAGAGTAAGTGTTATCCACATAATCATAGGCTCCCATGGAAAAGAGCGAATCAAGCTCTGAAATAGCCGCCATCATTGCTCCGTAATAGTTTCCGGACTGCATATCAGCTTCCATAAAGTCATCGATGATGTTGACAGTGTCATAGGTCAAATACTCTAAGGCATCTCCGCATGCACTGTGCATCCACTGACGGCAGTCAAGGCAGATAAATATAGCCCATCCGCTGTTTTCTGTCCCCGTTCCGAAGCCGTTATTATCCCATACATACTCTATGAATTCTTCATCGTCTGCTGCACCGCCAAGGTTTTCAGCAGTCATTATGAGAAAATCGTATCCGTATTTGTTTATGAGTTTATAAAGTTCTGTCCTTAAGCTTTCCTCTTCTGCATCAGAGAACATATCTCCGTAATCGACGACCCTCGGAAGTGACGGGTTATTAAGGCTCGATGCAAATATAGGTGATGCAAAGGCAAATACCAGAAGGAGAACAAGAATTATATTTAGTAATCTTCTTTTCATAATCCTTACCTCCTACCCTATAAACTGGAACAGCGCTATAAAGGCTGCAAGAGCTATTGCGAAAGCTTTAAGGAAGTATCCTGTTGCTAAAGATTTGCTTGATGGTAGCTCTCCTACGATCTTTCCTGTCTGTCCGTTTACTGCATACTGATATTTCTGCCCGCCGTATTGGCAGTTGATAATGTATGCAGGAAGGAGTACGTATTTGACTCTGGCATCATATAGTCTTAAGCTGTTTGAATGCTCGGTAACAGAGCTAAATCCGTTTACCGTAGATTCAATGGCAGCATACATGCTGTTAAGCACTCTCCTGTTTGCCCTTGGAAGCTCATGATCAGGATCTGAATCAAATCTGTCTGCGACAAAACCTGACAAATATGCTCCGTCAAAGGGAACCATCTTTGAGAAATCATAGGGTTCAATAGAATCCATGACATCATCATTCATCTTTGTGCTGGCATCAACAGGAACATTCTTAAAGCTCATGGAGCCGCCCCTCTCAATGAGGTATTGATAGGTTGTTACTATGCTCTCCCTTGAAGTTTCAGTTCTTTCAACTCTGTCGCCTCTGAAATTGACCTCGCCCTGTACATCGCAGTCAAAAAGCCAGAAAGGAATGTATACACCAAGTATCTTATCGATATAGCTGTCGTTAAAGAAATTCCTCGGCAGAAGCTTCTTTCCCTTGTAGAAGTTATGAACTATTTCCTTAAGCTCTTTCTTGTCAATTTCAAAGGGCACTACAGCATTTGGTTTCAGTCCCGCAGACACCCTGTCCGTAAGAACTATATTATTGTCACAGTAAGGACAGCTTGTTGCCGCTGTACTTTCGTCTGTCTCAAGGATCGCACCGCATGACTGGCACTGATAAACTACTGTATTATCAAGTATTTCAGTTGAAAGCCCTGCCTTATAGTTACCCCAGTCAAATTCTTCTGTGGTTGTTTCCTGCTTCTGACCGCTGACAAGTTCAGCAACTGAGTAAGAATTTCCGCAATGTTCACAGGTAACTCTTCCGCTTTCAGCATCAAAGGCAAGCGGCGCTCCGCATCCCGGACATTTATATTCTGTAATTAGGCCCAAGAAGATACCTCCTTTCCGATTCAATCCCTTTACCCAACTAGTATTATACAATAATTAAGGTAATCTAAAAGTATGTTTTTAATAAAAAGACTGCAAAAACCCTTCGTTTCTGCAGTCTTTACATGTTTTATTCACTTTTTAGTTATTTACGATTTCAATGCGTCCAATTCCTTTTCAACACAGGCCTCAACAAAACTATTTAAACTCATATTATGATTAACGGCATAAAGTGCAGCCCTTCTATGTGTTTCAGGATTTTTAAATCTTACATTAAAACTCCCCTTATACGGGGTTTCCGGTTTTGAATCACTTTGTCTACATAATTCGAGATAGTCATCTACCGCATTATGAAAATCTTCCATGAGCTCCTGTGCATTAGTACCTTCATAAGAAATCAATGACCTAATACCTAATACTTTACCAAAGAAAACAGCATCTTTAGCAGAAAATTCGACGCTTCCCACATATCCTTTATATTCAATAGTATTTTTCATATCAACCCTTCATGCTCTAATACATCTTTTATTTGTTTTATCTGATAGGACAGTAATTCTTTCCTATTGTGGGGTTTATGAAGTAATATTTTTATCATCAATTGATCATTCACAAACATCACCCTTGACCCGCTGGTTCTTCCTTTGTTTATTTCACAAAACCCTAAATATTCAAGAACTCTTACACATTCCTCATAAGTAAAATCCTTAGGATTAGATTTGAGCTTCTTTAATAATTTATCTATTTGTCCCAACTCTTCCTCCATTAATATATCAAATAATCCGCATTTATGCAACTAATATTAGTTGCATAAATTATTACCTATTTATATTTTAAAAATCTACGCCTAAAAATCAAACTCCGTTTGGTTGTTAACCCCTACAAAAAAAATAAAAAAGACTGCAAAAACTCTTCGTTTCTGCAGTCTATATATGTTTTATTTATTCTTTTGCTGTTATGCTTCTTCCTGCTCTGCCTTGTAAGCTGCAACTACTTTTTCAGTTAAGTTGCCCGGAAGTTCTGAATAATGATCAAATGCCATTGTGAAGGAACCTCTGGCCTGTGTCATAGCACGAAGTGAGATAGCATAGTCAAAGAGCTCTGACTGAGGTACTTCTGCGTGAAGTGTCTGTCCGCCGCCAAGAACAGGATCCATACCCATTACGATTCCTCTTCTGTTAGGAAGATCTCCCATTACAGCTCCTACATAATCATCAGGAACTGTTATATCGAGCTTCATGATAGGCTCAAGGAGTACCGGCTTTGCTTCAGGAATACCCTTGTTGAAAGCAAGTCTTGCAGCTGTCTTAAAGGATACTTCGTCAGAGTCTACCGGATGGTAAGAGCCGAAGTAAAGCTCTGCTCTGATGTTCTGGCACTTGCATCCTGCAAGAGGTCCTTTCTC
>CAZALQ010000185.1:0-3641 GCA_964485605.1 uncultured Oscillospiraceae bacterium | reverse complement strand
CCCTGGCAGTCCTTGTCACCACTCTCTGGATGACGTTAAGCAAGAAGGCTACAGATGGTCAGGTTCAAAAGGCAAAGACATGGATCAAAAGCATCTCTGTTATAGCCGCCTGCCTTGCTCTCTGTGCTGCAGGTGCGATTATTAATGTCTTGAACCTTAACATCAGTATACGAGGCAACAATAACACGTTGAACACGACAATCAACCTGAATACCTCTGAAGGCAATCTCGCAAGTGCCCCGGATAGTGTGCTGATAGAAGATAAGCCGGCACCAGATTATGAAGTCGTGGATGAATTTGTTGTTGGCTGGGCGGATAGTAATGGCGGAAGAGAATCATATACTCTCGAACAGGTGAATGCCGGCGCTCTTGATAATGCTGTGGTTTTCAACTCCATATCCGATGGTTCCATCGGTCATGAATTCAATTTTGTCGGAGCCAGAGAGAACAACGGCGATACGGCGGCATTTTTCAGAGCCAACGAGATTACGGCTGAGGAAGGCAAGACTTATATTGTTCGGCTATATGCCCACAATAACAGCCGGATATCTACTAACGTAGCTACGGACGTTCAGGTTTCCTTCAATATCTCGGACACGAAGTATGTGACGAATGATAAGCTGTACGAGGCAGCCGTCCACGGATATCTGCGATCTTCCAATTCTAATCCGGAATGGGTGTCCGATGGCGTGAAGTTTACTTCTGACAGACCATTCCGTCTGGTTTATATTATCGGAACGGCGCTGTTTGAAAATAACGACGTAGGAAGTATTGAAAATGGCGGGTACAAGCTGGATAACAGTGTCGTCGGTGATTGGGTGACAATAGGATATGATGCGATGGACGGCATGGTTCCGGCCTGTTATCAGTACAGCAGCGTGACTACCATAAAAGTGATACCTGTGTTTGACGAATGAACTAATGAATGCTTAAGAAACGAGGTGTATAGTGAAAATAGTTTTTTCAATGGATGGAATTAAGAATATGGATCAGCTGTATACCTGGACGACAGAGTATTCAGAGATTCTTGGTTGTGATGGCGAACATGAACATTATCATGGAACCGACTATTGCAAGCGGATAATATCCTCGCTTGCAGGGTGGAAAAGTTCCAGTTATCTTGGACAGCGGGATATAATTGGGAACGAGACTTTCTCTCTGGTTGCAAATGACGATGCTAAGTATGCGGTTTCTTTTACCATCAGTACTTACGAAAAGAAAACTGCTCGTATTACAGTGACTATGACAGCACCGGAGACAGAGACCTACGATCTGAAGCTCGAAAAGCTCAAGATTACGCTTAAGGACAAACTTATCCCAGATTGGCAGGTATGCACATGGCTTGTCGATGAACAGGCCGCGAAACTCTGTAGGGAAGCCTATGAGCATGCATTTATAATTGAAAACAATCTGCGTGCTTTTGCCAGTAAAGTTTTGATTCATTTTCTTGGAGTGGCTTGGATCAAACGCGCCGGCATGGAGAAATGGGCAGAATCTGTGAAGAACTTGAAAGACAAATTCACACAGAGGGTTCCAGAATTTGATAACATCAATACCGACTTCCTGTCAATGACTCTTGAGACTCTGGCGGCAATAATGTTCACCGGCGAGATTTATAACGAGGAAGTGGTTCTTGGACGGCAGGAATACGCTAAATTGCAAGAGATAGCGTCAAAAGGAAAAAACGCTGAGGGAATGGCAAATTACCTGAAATGCCAGCGGAAGGTGTACAAGAATATTTGGGATGATCTTTTCGTGCCATACATTGATGATCCGGAGAACTTTAAGAAAGTCACACATGACTTTATTGAAGACCGCAATCATGTGGCGCATAGTAAAGTTCTGTCGTTAAGTGCATATCAGGTTGTAGAGAAAGAATTCTCTGACCTGGATGCTTTGATTCAAAAAGCGGATACGAAGTTTGACGAAGAAGAAGCATCTAAAGAACTGCTCTATACTTGGGATGCAGAGCAGGAGGAGCAAGAAACTCCGGAAGATGAGCGTGCTTATTATCGGGACAGAGTGGCTGAGGAGGCCGGTATAGATATTCTTGACGAAAATAGAATAGAGGACTGGTTCGACGAGACACTGCATGAAAATCTTTATTCAGAAATTTATCAGCATTACCATCTGGATGTCTGCTATGAAATATCAGATTTTGTATCACCTTCCGAGGATGAGCTATTATTCACAGTTTCCTGCCCTGTAGACGAAGATGGAAATCTCCGAATTGATGTCTACTCAGAAAGTGTCATTGATGATGATCTTGGTGGAGACAGTATATGTTATTTGACCGCTAAAAAGGGTGATGGCGAAATAGTATGCAAGGCAGAAATCAGTATTCATAATGGAAATGGATCTGAAGGTGATAATGGGCTTATGGAGGCTGATGAGGACACAGAATATAATGATTCAGAGCTTGACCGCTTCAGAGAAGAACTTATCACGGCAATTGATGAATTGAATCCATATCCTGCAGAGGCTGAAGCTATTGCTCACAGAAGCAAAGGCGTAGATCGCGTTATAGCGGACCTTGCCTGTGAACAATGCGGAAAATTCGGTGTATCAATAGATGAAGAGTTTCTTCCTGTGGGTAAATGCTGTTATTGCGGATGGGAGAATGAACTGGTCAAGTGTGAACGATGCGGAGAACTGATTAGCGTCAATCTTATCGAGAATGGATTCTGCCCAGCGTGTTTTACATATGTTGAAAAGCAGTAAGGGATAGGGAAACCTGGAAGGAATGCAAGCGACAGACACAGATCACAGTCGGTATAGTTCGGAATATGAAGGGGGCGATGTAAGTGCTGATAAACGGGAAAACCCATAAACAATGGACTGAAGAAGATTTGCGCACGCTCCTCAATAATGACGACTTTAGAGAAGGGCAGTTTCTGGATTATAAGCGGACATTTGATTTTTTAGAGGCTCCAGATAAGAATCAGAAAGCAAAGGCAAAGAATGAACTGCGTAACGATATATGTTCATTTGCTAATGCCTATGGCGGGGATATAATCTTTGGAATGCCCGAGAAAAATGGTCTGGCTTCAAGTATAGTTCCAATCGCTATTGAAAACATCGATAAGTTTGAATTGGAGCTTCGCAATGTTTTACTGCCGATTCAACCCGCAACACCTCCTGTGGATTTTGCCTTTATCATGTCGAAAATGGTTATATTGTGGTGATTCATATTGAAAAGGGGATGCTAAAACCTTATATCACGATAGAGGATCAGGCTTCTTTCAGGTTTTTCGTTCGCCGTGGCAATGGAAAAGACCCCATGAGCTATTCTGAAATCAGCAATAATTTTTTGCATGCGGCATCGCTGGCCACTGAAATAAAGAGGTTCAGAGTGGAAAGGTTATCCGAATTGATAGAGGACAATCCAGGCAAGTTCGGTGTTGTTCATGTAATACCTGCAACCTTTACAAATCCTACTGATTACATCCCTATTTGCGACCTGTGCAAAGCAGGGAAAGTGCCTGTGCCAATCCAATTGAACAATTATATAAGGGGCAGAATGCTTCCAAATGTAGATGGGGTTTGGTTTCCCTCAGATGATGGACTGAGGGATTTCCAGATTGTGAGATTATTTAATAATGGCAGCGTAGAGTTAAAACACGACTTATATACAACGACGA
>CAZALQ010000184.1:0-3653 GCA_964485605.1 uncultured Oscillospiraceae bacterium | reverse complement strand
ATATCTTTAAGATTTTGTTCCTCAGGGCCTCCTCCGACAACAAACAATTTAATTGAAGGATGTTTTTTTAGAAGTTCTTTCGTAAGAGTAAGGAGTACATCTACGCTCTTTTCCTTTCCAAGTCTTCCGGCAAAACAAAGGACAGCTTCAGCGTCATTCAAATGATACTTTTCCTTGATCTCCTTTGTCTTTTCTTTATTCTCGGTTACAGGCTCTGCGATATTGGGAATAAAATTGACTTGGCGCTTGACCTTGCAGCGTTCAAGGAATGTGATTGCCTTTTTTGACGGCACAATTATCTCATTTGCATGGGCTGCGATTATGTGGAAATACCTATGGGAAACGGATAATCCTACCCTTTCTGCATAACGGGGGAAGACATAATTAGTATAGTCGTCATACATAGTATGAAGAGTGTATATTACGGGTTTTTTCAGCCTTCTTGATGCCCATAGACCAAACATGCCGATAGCGAATTCCGTTTGGATGTGTATGATATCGGGATTAAACTTTCTTATGATATCGAGCCTGTGAAAACTCAATGGGTTTGTAACACCATATCCGTAAATCTTCTTTATTGCAATTCCGGGGCAGTAAAGAACATTATCCTTAAAGATATAATTGGGAACGGTGGGATCAACGGTGACAATCAAAACTTGATGTCCCTTCTTCTCAAGACCTTCCTTAAGTATCCTTATATGTGTTGTAACGCCGCTTGTATATGGCAGATATGTATCTGTAAATATTGCTATTTTCATCTTAATTGACCCTTCTGTATACACACTCTCCGCTGAGGTAACATGCATCTATTATAACATTGTGAAGTTCCTTTTGAGGAACATCAAAAAGGTTCCCATCAAGTATATTGAAGTCAGCATAAAAGCCCGGTGCAATCGATCCCTTTTTATTCTCCTCAAAACTTGCCCTTGCACCGCAAATAGTAAAGCTGTCAACAGCTTCTTTCACCGTAAAGGCCTCCCCGGGAAGATAGGGTCCGGTCCCATCCATTGAAGTTCTCGTTACCGCGCATTCTATTCCCTTTAGCACATCCGGGAGTTCCACCGGGCAATCGGAACCATTTGATACGCAAACTCCCATTTCCATTAAAGACTTCCACGAATAGCTTGTAGAGGCAAGCTCCTTTCCCACTCTGTTTTCAACAATATGATTGTCATAATCAAGGAATATTGATTGTGCATAAACATGGAGCTTAAGCCTTGCAATTCTTTCAAGTTGATCTTTTCTTGAAATCTGACAGTGGACTATTCCGTGGCGATGATCATCTCTACTTGAAGTTTTAAGAGCTCCCTCTATTGCGTTAAGGACCTGGTCCAGGCAGGCATCTCCTATGGCATGAACTGCAACCTGCATACCGTGAGAGTTTGCATAGCTTATCATTTCATTCATATTCTCATCACTGAAAAGCGAAAAACCGCAGGTGCCGAGCATATCCGCATAGGGAGAAGACAAATGTGCTGTTCTGCTGCCAAGGGAACCGTCACCGAGCATTTTAAGTGGCCCTATTTTAAACATAGGCGTCCCGGTACCGGTGATATTGCCCGATTCTATAAATCTTTTAAGTTCATCTATATCATTAAAGTTTGATTGCTCATATACTCTAACGCTAAGTTCTCCTGAATCTTCAAGTTCCCTATATGCCTCATTTACAACTTCATAGGGCACATTTCTAAAAACGCAGTAGTCGTCAGTCTGAACACTTGTGATTCCATAGCTGTTAAGCGTACGTGCTGCTATCCTTAGCATCTCCTTTATTTCGTCCTTTGCGGGCAATGGAATAAAGGGATCAAAAAGATCCATGGCATTATCAAAGAATCTGCCATCAGGTTTTCCGTTTTCCATGCCTATAGAGCCGCCGTCAGAACACAGGCTGTCATCAGCAATACCTGCAATCTCAAGAGCCTTTGAATTAACAACGCAGCAATGTCCACAAGCCCTGGTTATGATTACAGGATAGTCCCGCGATACCAAATCAAGATCATACCTATTCGGCATGCGGTCTGTGTCGCTGAAATAGTCCTGATTCCATCCTCTACCCTTAATCCAGCCGCCTTTTTGAGAGGGATTATCCTTCGCATAATCCTTAAGGTATTCAATCATACCTAAAAGAGAATCCGTATGTTCAGAAAGAGCCGCCATGCTCAAGGTCTGTCCGAAATTTAAAAGATGCATATGTGAATCATTAAATCCGGGGCACACAAAAGCACCTTTGAGATCTATACAATATGTGCTTTCGTCCCTAAGGGAAAGCACTTCATCATCAGTCCCAACCAATATAAAAAGCCCGTCTTCCACAGCAAAGGCAGTAGAAAGCTTTTCTTTTCCCGTATATATTTTTCCGTTGAAATATATCTTTTTCACTTTATGCAAGACCTTTCGGCTTTCCTTTTCCGATCTTCCTCAAATAGTCAAAATACAGTTCTTCCGTTGCAAGGGCCATTTTCGTTACGGAAAACTCACAATCTTTCGGATACACATACCAAGTGTCATCCAGGGTGTTAAGATCCACACAATCCCCATGTTTAAACAGATACTCATATTCAATATGGCATGAATACATGGAGGACCTTTCCTTTATCATTTCATAAGTTTTTCCGTCCTCAGAAGTAACCTGTACTCTGAAGCCTTCCATATCGTGAATCATAGTTCCCTTTCCCAGCTTTATAAAACGCTTAGCATTGGGAAGGCTCTCAACCTCGACGGGCAAAATACCTGAAGAATATTCGCCCTTTTCAACCTCTTCTTTTACATTGGATCTTTCCCATTCATACCAATCGGGAATATGGGAGAACTCAGTTTCTCCATCATCAGCTGCAAGCTGTCCGTATTCAGTCATTTCCCATGTCTTACCACAGGCTTTGCACTTAAGTTTGGAACCCTCTCCTATCATTTTAAACTCTGTTTTGCAGCGAGGACATTGATAGAGGACTTTCTCAAGACCTCTCGCTCTTTCCGGGTCATCTACTTTGACCTTATTGTCATATTGCCACTTAAAGTCGTCGTATTGAAATTCCTTAACAAGTCTTTCATTTATTTCATCGGAAGAAAGCTTTTGTAAATCCTCCGGTGTAAACAGAAGCTTCATTTCAGCTTCTGTCGGCTTTACCTTACGCTCCCTTCTTGTATTCCAAAACGGATGAAGGATATGATGTCCATGACAAAGCAGCATGACCACAGGAATGTTGAGATACTTGCACAGTTTCCCTAAGGACTCAGGAAGAACTGCAGTTGTACCGCAAAGAGAATATCTCGCTTCAGGATACAAACCAATTATTCCCTTGTTTTCCACAACAGTGTTAAGGTGTTTGATTATGCTCCTGTCATTGGTAAATTTTCTTTTGCAAATGCATCCTATATCTCTTAAAAGCCATTCCCTTCCTATATATCCATCTATTGCGACTATATAGTTTGCAAAATACGGAAAGGTGGCCATTGCGGAGACCTTCATATCAAAAAAGGCATTATGATTTCCCAATAGAAGATAAGGAGGTTTTATACCTTCCACTCCTGTCTTGGTTATTTTTGTACCATGGGAAAGAACTCCGGGGAAGCAGCCAGCCCAAATTATAGGCACCAATAAAGGACTGGGCTTTTTTATGGGCTTTCTCATGTCAAATCTCTCAAATGAATCCTTC
>CAZALQ010000183.1:0-3660 GCA_964485605.1 uncultured Oscillospiraceae bacterium | reverse complement strand
ATCATAGACCTTGTAGATGTGGGAAAGCTTTAGATTTGCCATATTCTCCTCCGTTAGTTTTAAATATCTAACTTTAAATATATCCTATCAAAGGGCTTTTTAGAGCCCGTTTTGAACTTTAATCAAAATGTATGTTTCTCTTATCAAGCTCAGCAACTATCCTGCCTATACCTGTCAGTTTGCCGTTTATAGTGCCCACTAAATTATCTCTTCTGTCGTAGACTGAATATACTTCATCTTTGTATGAGACCTTGTGTATATCCTCGAGCTTTACAGCGCCCTTCTTAAACATATAGCTCATGTGCAAGGTCCCGTCCTCTATGTATGCCCTGTCTGTCACCATGGCAAAGAGGGTCGCACCCGATGCGAGGCAGACTATGAAAAGGATTATCCCTGCAAGTATGCCTAAGGCTCCTCCCCTTCCCGCAAATAGGAATGCAAAGAAGCCTGTAAAGATAAAGGAAGCAAGGCTGAAAAAGAAAGGCCCTTTGTCTGTTTCTGTACTTATATTTCCGTGTCTGAACATAAAAGACTTACTGCACCTTTCTAAGTACTACTGACTCATTGGCATAAAGGCTGACATTTCCGGATACTTCGCTGTACCTGTTCCGTATGTTGGAATAGACCATCTCATATCCGCTTAAGTCTACATTGCATCCGGTAGCAGTATGTATGACTTTGTAACCATCTACCTCATAGCTGATGGTGCCGTTTGAAACCGTAACTTCAGACATCTTCTCTTTTATCTCATTCCTTTCAGAGAGTCTGAATGCGGCAGTCTTTTTTCTTAAATCGATGAGCTCTTTTACTTTCAGAAAGGTATTAATGTTATCTACCTTAAGAGAGTAATCCATAAGGTTCACATGGTCCCCTACGTTATATGAATTGCCCTCATAATTTCCCGTATCTTCATTGTATTTACTCCTCATGAAGTCCTCGCCTTCCTGGATGAAGGGTACACCTTCTGAAAGGAAGACTATAGATTCAGCTTGAGTATATGCAGAAGGAAGCCTGTCACTTCCCATTGTCTGGACAAGCTGGTCATAAAGGGTATAGTTATCGTGGCATGATACATAATTAAGGACAAGATCAGGATCTATGTTCTGAGTCTTTAAAGTGCCCGCAGAGAATAAGCCGGTGATGCAGAGCGCAACCTGCGCTGCATCTGAGGACGTTCCCTGGACGTAGCCCTTCCCCGGGTTATTGCTTCCTCTTGCAGCATTCCTTATGACATCATTGAATGCACCCACCAATACACCTTGTCCGCTGAAGTAATCCTGCGCTATGGATTCCTGAACCGTAGTCTGTTCACTAAGAGATGTCTCGCTTACGCCTGCTTTGAGTTTTGATGCTCCGCCGGTCCAGGGCTCACCGTATATCATGATATTCGGATAAATAGCACTGCAGTCCTTGTAGATATCTATCATTGTCTGGTTGTCTATAAGACCCATGAGGTCGAATCTGAATCCTGAAAGGTGATATTCGTCTATCCAGAATTTGCAGGAATCTCTGAAGAACTTGTTTACCATATATCTTTCAGATGCCATCTCATTGCCGCAGCCTGAGCCGTTGTAAAAAGTACCGCTGGCTTTAGTGCGGTAGTAGTAATACGGCACAAGAAGATTGAAGTTTGAATTTTCGGATGCCGCTGTGTGATTGTAAACAACATCCATATTGATGGAAAGGCCGGCTTTGTGCATAGCCATTACCATCTCTTTAAGTTCCTTTATGCGGCAGTATCCGTCAAAGGGATCTGTAGAATAGCTGCCTTCCGGAAAATTGTAATTTTGTGGCTCATATCCCCAGTTATAGTTTGTCTTTGATACTACTCTTGAAACATTGGTCTCATCGACTGATGAATAATCATAGAAGGGCTGTATCTGCACGTGTGTTATTCCAAGTTCCTTAATATGATCAAGACCTGTTGATACCGTAATACCGTTCTTAGTATATGTGGTCCCTGCCATTCCAAGGCCAAGGAAGGTCCCTCTTAAGTCCTCCGGGACTCCGCTGGTTTCGCTAATGGTCATATCCCTTACGTGGACCTCGTATATGGAAGCATCGACGTTATTTCCCGTAAAGGGCCTTGTATCCTCTGCCCATCCCGGAATCGATGCGTTGAGTTTTGTAAAGTTTATGACCATGCCCCTTCTTCCGTTTACTCCGGCAGCCTTTGCATAGGGATCCACCACTTCATTTGTCCCAAGAGCATTGGTCACTGTATAGGTATAGAAGAAGCCGTCAAGGTCCTCATTTACTCTATACTCAAAGACGCCCTTTTCACCTTTTTTCATCGTGTAGGTTGAAACAGGGCCTCTTGCATCTCTGTAATCACCCGTATCATATATATTTAGAACTACATTGGAACTTGTAGGAGCCCATACCTTGAATATGGTTGCCTGAGGATAATTTTCATCATCAAATGTTGCCCCAAGGTCATCTCCATCATATGCATATAGCTCATTGAATTCATCTGTATCGAAATAATTAGTTGTCATAAGTTTTGATTCCTGTATCCATTCAGGATCGAAGCGGTAACTGACTGTCACCACATCAGCAATATCTATGGCATCTTTTAAAACCAGGTCCACTCTTTTAAGGGAAGCATCAGACTCTCCCATGGTAAAGTTCTTGTAATCCTTGCCGTTCACGGTCATTGCAAACCTCGGTGCATAGGACTTAAATTCTGATGAAAGCGGCTTGAAATACACCGTTACTGTCTTTTGATCCTTAAGCATGACATAGTTTACTATGGATTTAAGAGCATTCTCCTGAGTTTCGAAAACAGTGCTCTCGGTAGTCCTTACATAGACATCCTGAATTCCGCCGGGAGTTTTCGCCTCTATATCTATGGATCTGTCTCCGTCCGGATCCTTGGACCAGTTGTCGGTCCTTACAATGAAACCCAGCTTATCCATAGGAAGTCCGCCTGATATTACGGAAAGATCAAGGTCTGCATAAACACCGTAATCGTCGTATCCGGTAAATTGATATGCGTCTCCATTTCCTCCGTTTGTCATATCCCATGCCCATACATTCCATGCTACATAGGAACTTCTGTCATTATTTGTATCGTCGTTCCTTCTGTAGTGAAGACGGACAACTGCCGTATCCCTAAGATCCTCCTTTGAATGATCCACATCATCAAAGGTATATTGAGCAATGACATTTCCGGCAGGTTCAATGGAAATCGGCTTGTCATCGGGACCTTCATCTGCCTTTCCGCATGCAGAAAAAGCAAGGCTTAAAACCATTGCAAAGATAATTAATATTAAAACCTTTTTATTTGCCTTCATGCCTAAACCTCAGTTAAAAACCGCTCATATCCGCAAAACCGGAATCTAAGATATCGCCTTTAAAGTCCTGACTTTGCTTTATAACATGGGGATCCCATGCGGATACGTTCTTTACTTCATATCCCTTTTCGAAAACGGCAATGAGAAAACCTGTCATTCCCTTTGTATTTACCAGGACTCTTCCGTCCCTTATCTCATAATCCTTGCTCCAGCGTCCCGGATCCCAGCTCCAAATATAGAGCTCATAATCCTGGTTAAGATACTTCTCAGGAAGCCCAACTATATTGAATAGCCCCTCCTCTACCTCTACCTGTTTGTAGCTGAAGGTTCTTTCCAAAGTATTGCTTCCGTTTCTTAAGACGAC
>CAZALQ010000182.1:0-3695 GCA_964485605.1 uncultured Oscillospiraceae bacterium | reverse complement strand
TGCCTACCGTCCATTTATCCTGTCCTTTGTCTGATGAGCCGCAGGCTGCGAGTGAAAAAACTAATATAGCAGCGAGTAATACAGATAATAACTTTTTCATTTCTTTTCTCCTTTTTTTACAAAAAAAGACTTCTGCTTTTCAAAAACAGAAGTCTCCCATATTAAACATATTAATAACTATAGTGATTGATCCGTTTAAGCCTTTTATTATACTTTAAAATCCGTTATAGCCATGCCATAACGGTAGGAATAAGCATAATAGTAATTGTTGGCTTTAAGGTTCTTCATATTACTGACAATAATACACCAAATTTTATTTCTGTCAACAAAAAAATTCAATATTTTTTGTTCTACTTCTCCAAAAGCTCTCGTCTGTCTATCCAAAGCTGAAGGGAATCGACTGCCATTGATATTCTGTCAAGCTGGTCTTTGATATATCCAAAGTCCTTTTCTTCTTCCTGTGAAACTTCGCCGTCGGCTGATATTTCAATAAGGCGCTCTTTATCTTTTTCAAGGGAGTTCAGTGTTGCTAAAACTTCAAGGACTATTTGTGTCAGTTCCTTTGCCTGAACTTGGGGAACATACTTAATGCCTATGGGACATTCGTTTGAACAGTAATAATTGCAAAGATCCGGTGCTTTATAGCACTGTGCCATTGCCTTTATTTCATCAGGGTAGGGTAAGGTTTTTTCAGTTTCGATTTTTTCTATTCTGGTTTCAGAGAAAATGCCATTGTTTCACTTGCTCTTTCACGTGTGAATCCGGCTTCTTCCCTATACTGCTGATATATATTTTTGTTTTCTTTTACTGATTTTCTGCCCATTTGAGAACCTCCCAAGTAACATATATTTGGATTGTATAATCAAAGCACTTTAAAATCAAGTTTTTAAGGAATACTTGGGCATTATGTTATATAATATTATGTATATTATGAATAAATTGGATGTATTTGAACAATTCGATAATGTTATTTCCTTCTTTTCTCAAAAGCCGGACAGAAGTCTCGATTTGATTCCATCCATTTGCCGTGATCTTGGCAGCGGGGAGTACTTCATAAAACCCCATTTGGTTCATGGCAAACACGTGCAGGTCATTGATGAAGAATATCTTAAAGCTGAGCATATTAAGCCGGAAGGGTATCCCGAACTATCTGATGTTAAGGGATATATTGAAGTGCCTAATACAGACGGTCTTGTTACCGATATAAAGGGAGTAGCTCTTGTGAGCACCCATGGTGACTGCCTTCCTATTTTTGCATGTGATCCTAAAAAGAAGGTCATAGGCATAGCCCACGCAGGGTGGAAGGGGACTATGCTTGGAATTGCAGCAGAACTTGTAAAAACCATGATGAATACCTATGGCTGCAGGGCAAGGGATATTTATACATATATAGGACCGGGCATAGGGAAATGTCATTTTGAAGTGATGGAAGATGTAAAGAAGCAGTTTGAAGAAAACCTGCCCTGGTCTAAGGAATTCATATTTCCAAAAGATGAAGAGCATTATCTTATAGATTTAAAGGGCATAAATGAAAGGCATCTTGAGCAGTGCAATATAGAGCATATTCAAATATCTGAAGATTGCACCTACTGCCTTGAAGAAAAATATTGGTCATACCGCCGGAGTGCAGATAAAGACCGCATGCTGGCATATATAAAGATTGTATAAAGGAGTCACGAAATGAAAACACCGGAAGAAAAGCTCATCAGCAGAAACAAGTATTGTTTCGGCCTTGGCACAGTAGGGCGCGATATGTTTTATGCCTTTGAGGCAAATGCTCTATTATATTTTTTATCAAACATTCTCTCACTGCCTATCAAACAGTTTGCAGCAGTAAGCATGGTATTATCAGTAATGAGAATATTTGACGCCCTGAATGATCCTATTACCGGACTTATTGTTGAGAATATTAATACTAAATGGGGTAAATACAAACCATGCATTGCCCTTGGAGGACTCATCTCCGTCGTATTTTTCTTAGTTCTTTACGGAAATGTCGGTAAGGGATGGGGGTTTGTAGTCATCTTTGCCATTGCTTATTTCCTCTGGGATGTTTCATACGGTCTTAATGATATAGCCTACTGGACACTGCTTCCGTCCCTTACAACAGACCAAAAGCAAAGAGAAAGCTATGGAGCCTTTGCAAGAATTTGCGCCAACATCGGTATGTATATTGTAATGGTTGGCTGGCAGCCCATCACTTCCGCTCTTGGCAACACACCAAAGGCATGGTTTACCGTAGCCCTTGTTATTGCCGCTTTATATATTCTTTTCCTCCTCTTCCCGATACTTGGAGTCAAGGAGCATAAGAACTTTGTTGAAAGTGAAGAAAAGACATCTCTTAAGGATATGTGGCATGCGCTTACCGGCAACGATCAGCTCATGTGGACAACTCTTTCCATGGCCCTGTTTATGGTAGGATATACTACAACCACCGGATTTGCCACATATTATATGCAGTACCTTTACGGTGATATAAACATGTATGCCGTACTTGCAGGAGTATGCGGAGTTGCTCAGCTTGCAGCTCTTATCATATTCCCCTTCGTCTCAAAGAAAAGGAGCAGAAGGCAGCTTTACAGCATCTCTACAGTTTTGGTTATAGTCGGATATGCAATGTTCTTCTTTGCAGAACATTCCCTTGCTTTAATTGCAGTAGCAGCTGTAATCATCTTCGTCGGACAGGCATTCATACAGCTCCTCATGCTCATGTTCCTCGCTGACACCATAGAATACGGACAGTGGAAGATGGGAAAGAGATCAGAATCCATCACATTTTCAATTCAGCCTCTCATCAACAAGATAGGCGGAGCTTTATCAACGGCACTTATTTCCGGTTCCATTATTTTGGCAGGAATTAAGTCTGCAGATTCCGATGTTGCAGCAGAATCTATAGGCGCAAGCGGGCAGCTTATTATCAAGATAGCAATGTTTGCAGTTCCCCTCGTATTTATCGTGGCCGGATATATTATTTATCTTAAGAAATTCAAGATTTCAGAAGAATTCTATGCACAGATCCTTAAAGACCTTAAGGACAGAGGCGATATGAAAGAGGATGCAATTTAATGAAATATTTAATCGGATCTGACATACATGGCTCTTCCGAGAGCTGCAAAAAAATGCTTGAATGGTATGAAGAATATCACTGCGAAAGAATGATACTTCTCGGCGATTATCTCTATCACGGTCCAAGAAATGATATTCCGGGAACATATGATGTAAAGAGCGTTGCCGAAATGCTCAATAAATATGCTTCTGTCATATATGCTGTCCACGGCAACTGTGATTCCGACGTGGATCAGATGATGTTTGAGTTCCCGATCCAGGCAGAATATCTCCTTCTTTCAGAGGGCGGGAAAGCTTACTTTTGCACCCATGGAGACCATTATAACTGCGGGCATCTCCCGCCGATCATGGGAGTTGACGTACTTCTTACGGGACATACTCATGTTCCTGCATGTGAGAATCACATCGACTACATTTACTGCAACCCGGGATCAGTTTCGATCCCAAAGGGCGGCTCTCAAAAGAGCTTTATGATACTTGAGGGAAATCACCTTGAGTGGAGAGCCCTTTCCGATGGACATGTATATATGCAAACTGATTTATAGATAATAAATATTCTAGATTAACTGCCATGAAAAAAAGGATTCTCATAATTAATAAAGGCGGAACCATAGGGATGACAAAAACCG
>CAZALQ010000181.1:0-3710 GCA_964485605.1 uncultured Oscillospiraceae bacterium | reverse complement strand
TCGGTAAGAATCGGATTTCCTTCCTCATAGCCAAATGCTACATGCCTATATTCGATATCCTTGTTTTTAACTTCGGGCTTCTTTGCATCTTCGGGACTCTTTATGGTATTTTCCCGGTCTAAGTAATCAAATATTCTTGAGAAGAGGGCAAGGGATCTTGTGAAATCGACTCCTATATTAAGTAGGGACTCGACGGGTCTATAGAGCCTGTTAATGAGAGCTACAGTAGCAGTTATCATACCGACCGTAAGGCTTGTGTCATACTTATTGATGATGAGGTAGCCTCCTGCAAAGTATATGAGGAGGGGCCCTATCTGGGTGAACATGCCCATTATGACCCTAAACCATCTGCCGCTGTTTGACTCCTTCATTGCAAAGTCTGTTACCTCTTTATTTATTTTTTCAAAGTGTTCGTATTCCTTCTTTTCCCTTGTAAAAATCTTAACAAGAAGAGATCCGCTTACAGATAGTGTTTCGTTGATGATTTGATTCATCTCGTCTCTTTTTGCCTGACCTTCAGTAAGAAGGGCATAGCGCTTTTTACCGGCGCTCTTTGTGGGGAGCACGAGAAGAGGGATTACAAGTATACCCACCAAAGCCAGCTTCCAGCTCATGGAAAAGAGGGCAACAAGGGTCGTTACTAAAGTTGCAATGTTATTGACTATGGAGGATAGCGTTCCGCTGATGACGGAACTTACTCCGGAGATATCCGAGTTCATCCTGGTGATGATATCTCCCTGCTTTTCCGTAGTAAAGAAGGAATGGGGCATGTATTCAAGATGCTTGTACATCTCGTTTCTCATGTCATAAATGATATGCTGAGATATCCATGCGTTTACATAGCTTTCTAAAACTCCGATAAGCTGGCTTACGGTTATGGCAGCCAGTGCCATAAGAAGAAGCCTTACAAGAAGTGCAAGATCTTCTCCGACTAAGGCCTGATCTACTATTCGTCCTGTAATGATCGAGGGAAGAAGCCCTACAGTAGCAGAAAGCAGTATGGTTATGAAAACTAATATGAACTGCAGTATATATGGTTTGAGATAAGAAAGTATCCTTTTGATAAGTCCTTTTGTTATCTTTGGTGCAGCAGCTTTTTCTTCATCTGTGAGAAAGCCTCTTGGTCCAAATCCTCCGGGTCCCGGCATTGCGTGCTCCTTTCAAAAAAATAGGTAAATGAAATAATAACGGATTAATTATATATCCTTTTATTGTTAAAAAAAAGAAGAGATGCAGAGTGGAAAGCTATGAATGGAAGGGATATAATACGGTATAAAGATATATATGAGTATTGCATCAAATGCGGTGCATGTGCAAAAAGATGCCCTATGCATGCCATTACCATTGAAAACGGCAAGGACCATGTGCGCTGCTCCGAGATGCTTCACATAGCAGGCATGGTTTTAGCGCCAAGATATGGCTGCGGACTTTGCCAAACAAAAGTGCCATGCGAAAGACAAATACCAAAGAAAACCGGTAGGTGACGAAATGAGCGAAGAAAAGACAGTGCAGATTCAAAGGATCGAGTATCACGAAGAACTTATGCAAAAAGCTGAGGAGATAATGGGCGAGGGCACAAAAACCGCAGCTCGCTTTGCAAGGCTTACGGAGGCCTTGGATAAGCTCTCTTCATACTATTCAAGCCCTGAGTGGAAACAGGATTTTGCAGACGATGAAGCAGGACTTCTTCCTGAAGATTTAAAGAGAGGAGTCCTTTCTGAAGACGGTATCTACAATCTTCTTGACAAGGGCAAAGAGTGGACTCAGGAAGTGATCGATGAACTTCTTGCAAAGAAATACTGGGTCATCGATATCCTTCCAAGACAGGTCGCAAAATATCAGGATGGTCAATATTTTGAAATTGAAAAGTATTATCTTGAAAGCCCCCGCATTGAGAGCATAAGGCAAAAGTATGCAAATATATTGATCAAGCTTAATTGCTATTACGATATATGCTGCTGCCTTTTAAAGGGAGAAGAGGAAGAGGGCGGATGGCATACCAACCCCTCTCCAAAGGTGTTGGAAGGTGCGATCAAAGATGAACGTTTCGAAACCTGCACTCTTAATATCGTAATACCGGTGGATAATACCCTCATAGTCTTAAACGGGGATGATCACTATATGACCATATATAACCCGGAAAGCGAAATGAGAAAGCTCCTCGATGAGCTTGCAGCTTCTGAGGGAGTCTTCCTTTGGAAACCTGAAGAGGAATAGCTCATGCTTAAGGTAAGAAAAGCCGAGGCAAATGAAATAGAGATCATAATGAGCATTTACAGATCTGCTCAGGACTTTATGATTGCCTCAGGAAACCCTAACCAGTGGGGACATAACCACCCTGCAAAGGAGCAGATAATAGATGATATAGCAAAGGGGATCTGCCATGTAATATATGATGAGGCGGGGATCTGCGGAGTCTTTGCCTTATGCATAGGAAAGGATCCGACCTACTCATATATAGAGGGCGGTGAGTGGCTTAAAGAGTGCGAATATGTGACGATACACAGGATAGCAAGCTTAGGAAGGGCAAAAGGCATATTCAGCTGCGCTGTTGATTACTGCAAGGGCTTTGCAGACAGCATCAGGATCGATACTCATGAAGAAAACAAGGTTATGCAAAGGCATATACTTTCAGAGGGGTTTAAGCGATGCGGCATCATATATCTTGAAAACGGAGATCCGAGAATAGCCTATCAATGGATAAAATAAAAAATACCTGTTCCTTTTTGGGGAACAGGTATTTATGTATACTAACTATCTAAGAAACTCTCTATTCTGCGGCAAATACTGCGATGTATTCAACATCGGCATCTACAGTGACTAGAATCTGGTCTTCTGTTGAGAAGTCTTCTCCGTCTTTTGTCCATTTTACAAACTTATATCCTTCACCCGGCCTTGCACCCATCATAACGCCGGTAACATCAAGAAGGTTTACATGTGTATCCTGGTAAGGATATTCGTCAAATACGAGTTCTTCTCCTTCTTCTGCATATGCGATGGATCCGACTCCGTCGACTCCGATATGGAGATGATACTTCCAATCAGGAGTCTCGTAGTATTTGAATACCATCTGAGTTCCGTCCGGTAGGGTAAGCTTTACGTCCTTTTCTCCTTCTTCTTCAACGGTGACGATATATTCCTTTGTGTTTTCTTCATAGGGCGGGACAACATTTCCTTTGAGTGTATGTCCTTCCTGAGGAATTATCCATCCATAGTTTTCTCCGTTAACGGACATCCCTACAGACCATCCCGGGGTGCTTTCATCCGGAGACGGATAAATCATCACGTAGTTGCTGTCACCGTTTGTAAAGGTGCCTGTGCGTGTCCACTCAAAACCGTCATCCTTTGGCTTTCCGCATGCTGCAAAAGATGCCAAAAGAGCAAATATGCAAACTAATGCTAATACTTTCTTTTTCATTTCTTTTCCTTTCATTTATATACGTATTACACTTTTATACGCTTATTTGTGTATTATAGCTGTATGGTTTGTTTTAGTCAATAAAAGAGCCATCCTTCCTATTGGATGGCCCTTATCTTTTCGGCAGATTTATTGCTGCTGTATCTGCCTTGGACGTATCAGCGATACAAGTCCTATGATCGCGAGAACAGGGAATGCGATTCGCAGCAGACCGCCTAAAATCACTGCACCGAATATTATGGGCAAGAATATTATTGCAGCGGCTAATCTCGCAAATCCCCACGTGGCGCGA
>CAZALQ010000180.1:0-3728 GCA_964485605.1 uncultured Oscillospiraceae bacterium | reverse complement strand
GACAGATTTTCATAGAGAATTATTTAAGGACATCCTTCTCGGGACCCGTTTTTCCTGAGGCTGTAAGAAACATTCCTGTAATATGGCAGCTCTTATTTGGATACAATATATTTGTATATATAGGCCTTGTAATGGCTATTGCCATGCATCTTTTCATCACTAGGACAAGAAAAGGCCTTTACCTTCAGGCTGTAGGTGAAAATCCTGCAACGGCTGATGCCGCAGGTATCAATGTCACTAAATATAAATACCTTGCTACCGTCATCGGCGGCGGAATCTCCGCCATGGGCGGCGTCGTCTATGTCATGACAACAGCCGGCACTGTATGGAGTCCCCATACCCTTGACGGAAAAGGCTGGATATCTGTAGCGTTGGTAATATTCTGCCTTTGGAGTCCTGCAAAGGCTATTTGGGGATCTCTCCTGTTTGGAGCCCTCAACCTCCTTTACCTGTGGCTGCCGTCGAAATACATACCGACGCAGATCTATCAGATCGTTCCGTATATAGTTACGGTTTTGGTTCTGATCCTTGTATCCGTAAGGCAGAGAAGAGAAGACCAGCCTCCGGCGGCTTTGGGACTTGCCTACTTTAGAGAAGAAAGATAATAAGAAAGTAAGGGGGCTTCATCACTCGAAAAGGTGATAAGAAAAAGCCCTCTTTTTATTTACTTAAAACAGTTGATAGTATTAGGTTTTGTGGTAAAATAACAAAATAATGAACGTATATGATTTTGACAACACCATATATGACGGAGATTCCACAGTGGATTTTTGCAAGTACTGCATGAAGAGATATCCATTGATAATTCCCCATGTATTTCCTGTGGGGCTTTCGGGTATCAGCCTTGCCATAGGTCTTTCTACCAAGGATAGGTTCAAGTCGGTACTGTATAAATTCCTTAAAAGGATACCTGATATTGATGATGCCGTAAGGGACTTTTGGGCTTCACACAGAAAGAATATTCAAAAGTGGTATCTTGATCAAAAAAAGAGTACAGACCTCATAATATCTGCATCTCCTGAATTTTTGCTTGAACCTGTTGCTAAGGAGCTTGGGGTATCCCTCATAGCTTCTCAGGTTGATAAAAAAACGGGAAAGCTTCTTGGACCAAATAACAGCAATGAGGCTAAGGTAAAAAGATTTACAGAAAGGTATGGGAGCGGCCTGGACGCAGGCGCTACCGGGGCAGATCGTATTGAGGAATTTTATTCCGATTCGGATAACGATCTGCCGATGGCAAGACTTGCCGATAAGGCGTTTAAAGTAAAGCATGGGAAAGTAAGCCCATGGATTGGATTATAAGGAGAGAAATATGTCAGTTGATATGAAAAAATATGTAGAACAGGTAGCCAAGAAATTTCCTGAGCAGGGTGAGTTTATACAGAGTGTAGACGACGTTCTGTCAAGCCTTGGTCCTGTCCTTGATAAACACCCTGAATGGGTAAAGGAAAAGATTGTTGAAAGACTTCTTGAGCCTGAACACATGGTATCTTTTAGAGTTGTATGGGAAGATGACAATGGAGATCCCCAGGTAAACATAGGATACAGATGCCAGTTTAACGGTGCTCTTGGTCCATATAAGGGAGGCCTTCGTTTTGCTCCAAACGTATATCCCGGACTTATAAAGGGTCTTGCCTTTGAGCAGATCTTTAAAAATGCCCTTACGGGTCTTCCCATCGGAGGAGGAAAGGGCGGTTCCGATTTTAATCCCAACGGAAAATCGGATAAGGAAGTCATGCGTTTTTGCCAGGCATTTATGGCTGAAGCAAATAAGCACATAGGCGCTGATATAGATGTCCCTGCAGGTGACCAGGGCGTTGGCGGAAGAGAAATCGGATACCTCTTCGGTCAATACAGAAAGATCACAGGAAGATATGAAGCTGGCGTTCTTACAGGTAAGGGCGTAGAGACAGGCGGACTTGCAGGAAGATCTGAAGCTACAGGTTACGGAATAGTCTTCTTTATTCAGAATATGCTCAAAGCATGCAATGATACGATTGAAGGAAAGACAGTAGTTATTTCAGGCTTCGGAAATGTTGCTTGGGGAACTGCTCAAAAACTTGAAGAAGTAGGAGCAAAGCTCATAGCATTCTCAGGACCTGATGGGTATATTCTTGATGAGAGCGGCATAACGGGTGAAAAGGTTGAATACTTCCTTGAACTCAGAGCAAGCGGGAAAGATATATGCAGCCCCTATGCTGAAAAGTATCCGGAAGCAAAATTCTTCCCCGGTGAAAAACCTTGGGGCGTAAAAGCTGATCTGTATATTCCGTGCGCAACTCAAAATGATGTTCATCTCGAGCACGCAAAACAGATAGTTGCATCCGGCTGCAAGTACTACTGCGAAGGAGCAAACCTTCCGACAACACCTGACGCTCTTGAGTACCTTTTAGAGCATGGAGTAGTTGTAGGCCCTGCAAAGGCAGCAAATGCCGGCGGTGTAGCGTGTTCAGCCATAGAAATGAGCCAGAATGCAGGGCATACCGTTTTCTCTAAAGAGGATGTATTTGCAAGGCTCGAGGCTATCATGAAGAATATTCACGATTCTTCAGCCGCGGCAGCAGAAGAATACGGATTTGGGTACAACCTTGTGGCAGGTGCAAATATCGCAGGCTTCTTAAGAGTGGCTAAGGCAATGCATGCACAAGGATGGATTTAAAGCATATTATAAGTTGCGGGCATATTGCCCGCTTTTTTTTGTGGAAAGAAAATCTTGGAAGGTGTATACTGACTTATCTTAATTAAGACGGAGATAATAAATGAAGAGAACATTAAAACTGATTATATCCATAATGCTTTTTGCATCGATGGTTTTATCCCTCGCTTCATGTGGACAGGCAAACGAACCTGAACCTCAAAGAACTGAAGGGTGGCTTGCTTCTGACGGCACACCTATAGAGAGCTTTACAGGAGAAGAAATCATTGAAAAGAGCATATTCGGCAAGATTAAAAGCCGTGAGCTTGTTTTAACTCCCGCAGCCCCCATAGTAAGAGGAACCGCAGTTACCCTCATAGATCAGCCGGAAAAGGATGAAGAAGGCAATGTTACCTATGAAAAGATAGCGATCAAGGGAACTGCAGTGGATGAAAAAACATCAGAAACCGTTGAAACAGAGTCCATTTATTATATTAAGCCCGGGTACTTTGTAACCGATTTCCAAAAGAGTATCACGGAAACTGAAAAGTTTGTGCGTACTTCAGCAACCGTATATGCAAATCCTGAGGATACAACCATTGCGGGCTGGGCAAGAAAAGGCACCAGGGTCGAAATAACCGGGTTTGACAGGTTTACGGATGAAGAACATAGAAACGTAGAGATGTACCGCGTTAAATACGATGATACGGAAGGCTACATCTTTTCTAAATACCTTGTTGATACCCAGGAAGCTGCCGATGCCGTATATGATGAGGTCATAAACGGAAAGAGTGTAGCAGAGTGGCACAGCGATGCTGTATATCCGTATTTTGATCTTTACGGCGGAGATCCCAATAAGCTTGACTATTATCCTGTGGAAAAGACTCGTTTTGAGAACAATCCATTAATAGAGGATGCAAGGACTATGCGTCTTTCCATGTACTGCTCAGAATATGCCGATGATTTTCTTGATTGTGCAAAATCTGTTGGCGTCAATGCAGTATGTATAGATCTTTTTGACGGCATACTCGGATATCAGTCAGACGTAGCAAAGGAGCTTTGTCCTACTGCCTATGCCAATACCTATGAGGAC
>CAZALQ010000179.1:0-3744 GCA_964485605.1 uncultured Oscillospiraceae bacterium | reverse complement strand
ACAGTTCCATCAACTTTTGCGAAAAGTGTATCATCTCCACCGATACCTACATTGTTGCCGGGGTGATACTTAGTACCTCTCTGACGAACAAGGATTGTACCTGCGCTGACAAATTGTCCATCGGCTCTCTTTAATCCAAGTCTTTTGGACTCGCTTTCACGGCCGTTCTTTGAACTTCCGACACCTTTTTTACTTGCCATTGACTCTTACCTCCTGACTACTTGTCTTCTGCAGCTGCTTCAGCATCTGCTTTCTTTGCTGCTGGCTTTCTGAAAGAAAGTGACTTGATCTCAAGTTCTGTATATGGCTGTCTGTGGCCATTCTTCTTTCTGTAGTCCTTTTTTGCCTTGTACTTGTAGATAACGACCTTATCTGCTTTTCCCTGGCCAAGGACTGTTGCCTTTACACTTGCTCCTGCCACATAAGGTGTTCCAACCTTGAGTTCATCGTTCTTAGAAAAAGCGACAACTTCTTTGATTGTGAGTGTGGCACCAACTTCAGCGTCAAGCTTTTCTACTCTGATGACATCGCCTTCAGAAACACAATACTGCTTTCCGCCTGTTTCGATTACTGCGTACATTATTTATTTTACCTCCACTATCCGACTCGCCTTCGAGGGTGGCTGATTGCACTTAAAAATACCCGTTCAGAGCGGTAACAGAGATAAGATAGCATAAGGAAGATAGCTTGTCAAACAAAAATTTTACAAAAGATATGGGGTGAGCCAATCTGCTTCTATATGGTTTAGAAGTTCGGCAATTCTCCACTCTCCGTCCCATTCTTTATATAAAAGAAGACAAAGACTGGTGTTTTCATCATCAACATAACCCCATACGCTGTTAGAAATATATCTGAAGTTAGTATTAAACAGACATAAATTGTCCGAAAGCATCAAAATATCAGAAACTTTCATATCTACTGCTTCTACAGAAGTATGTTGTCCGTACCATGTCAATGTTACATTAAGAAGTCTGTTTGCAAGGGGTGCATTGGAACATATTCTGGATCTTAAAGAATAATACGGATAGTCGTTACTTATATAATTTGAATACTTTTCTGAAAGGAATGCTGCATACTTTCTCATCTCAGTATTGAAATCATCAGTTCTTATATATCCTGCAAAGTATGCATTGTTATCCATAGGAACTATAGAAAGTTCCTGACTTTTGTCGGTACTATCTGTTCCTTTGTAGATTTTGATCTGAGAGATGTCATATATATTGGAAACTGTAATCCAATGGAATGAAGGAACGGAAATACCCATATCGTTTAAGGTGCTTTTCGCCGGGACAGTAAATGCTTTTCTCTTTCCCTCTTCTGTTTGAGATACAAAAACAGAGGAATCAAGTTCCTTTTCACCTTCATAAACAACGGCATAAGAATCGTCAGGAACAAGAAGATCATAAGAAACAATGCCTGAAACGATGGGTTCTTCATAAATAGCAACTATGCCAAGAACGTTTCTAATCTTATGGAGTTCTACGTCAGCTACCGGCGCAACATCGGAATAGATCCTGTAGAATACTCTCTCCCCTTCGATTTTGATTGGGATCATGTCTGTCTTGAGGTCTAAATCAATTAAACCTTCAATATCTGCAATAGCTTCATTGACTCTTGTTGTAGCACTGGCACTTTGATATACCTTGCATTCGTCCCAAACATATTTAACGGCGTAGACTGATGCACCTATCAAAATTAAAATAAAGAAAAGATAACAAAGCTTGGCTGCAAGGCCGAACTTTGTTTTTGATTTTATATATGCTCTTTTTTCTTTTCTTTCTTCTTTAGTCATTTATTTTACCAATACTGCAGTGGGGATATATCTTTCGCCGTTGATACTTGCCATATTGTTTATGATCTCCCCTTCATATACCATTCCGGCGCTGTTTCCGCCGTCTAAGTTATATGCATTTACTGCACCGTACTCTCTGAATATTCCTATAAGATCGTTATATGATGCACCGATGCTGCTTGGTTGTCTTCCGTCTATAACTAGAAGAAGTACAGTGCCGTCTGCTGTTTGTCCGATTGCTGTTCTTGGATTTAATCCACCGCCGTATCCGACATCTACAGGATTACCGTCTATAATAAGTGCAGGTCCCCAGGTAATGGCATCTCTTATGCCTCTGTTTATGGCTTCCTGATAACTCATATAACCAACAACAAGTCTGTTATTGGAATCAAATCCTGCCATATCCCAGTTTTCATACATGCCGTTTCTGCATACTCCGTTGGAGAATACAAAGCCGTAAGGAGCTGTACCGTCTCCAAGGCCGCCTCCATCATAGAAACCGCCTCCGTTGACGCCTCCGATAGCACCTTCTGCTTCTACCATTTCAGTAAGAAGCATTCCGTGAGGTGCGCTGTAATCAGGAAGTGTATATACATAAACCCTTGACGGGTCTTTAATAATCATCATTTTCCCGTTATATGCAGGTCCGTAAATATCTACGACTTCGATTTCATCTGAAACATTGTCAGTATTGATATCAATATCTGAAGTGCTGCTTGGCATTACTTCCTTTGATGCAGAATTGGCTTTCATGATTGCATCTACTTCCTCATCACTTAAAAATAGATGAGCAAGAGGCTTTGCAGCTGAGCTTTGCTGTACGGTAACAACAAAAATATCTCTGACTTCAGTTGAAGGTCCTTTTTCAAAGACATAAATAATAGCTGCAAGCAGAAGCAATAAAATTACAAGGACTGCTAAAAATACCATCAGCAACCCTTTTAAAAATATTCTGAATTTGTAACTTTTTTCAGTATACATACCGAAGAATAATATCAAAAATAGCTATTGCAGTCAAATAAAAAAGCCCGCTTTCGCGGGCATAAGTTAAAATTAATTTAGTCAAGAATTACGCCGTCTTCATCGACTTCGAAATCATCTTCTTCAGGTTCTTCGTCCATTTTAGGAGAAATGTATTTTTCTTTGATCTGAGCTTCAAGTTTATTCATGAATTCAGCATGTTCCTTAAGATAATTTTTAACATTTTCTCTTCCCTGGCCTATACGTTCACCCTGATATGAATACCAAGAACCTGATTTTTCAAGAATTCCTGCTTCAGTAGCGCAGTCGAGTATATCTCCGGGCTTGGAAATTCCTTCACCATACATAATATCAAATTCTGTCATTTTGAACGGTGGGGCTACTTTATTCTTTACAACCTTTACTCTTGTTCTGTTTCCTATTACGTTGTCACCCATTTTGATAGATTCTATTCTTCTTACGTCAAGACGGATACTTGAATAGAATTTAAGGGCTCTTCCGCCGGTTGTTGTTTCAGGATTTCCAAACATAACACCGATCTTTTCACGAAGCTGATTGATAAATATGATCATGGTATTTGTCTTATTAGCAACACCGGTCAGTTTTCTTAATGCCTGAGACATAAGTCTTGCCTGCTGACCCATGTGGGAATCACCCATATCCCCTTCTATTTCAGCCTTTGGAACAAGAGCTGCAACGGAGTCAACAACTACAACGGAGATAGCTCCGGATCTTATAAGCATCTCTGTGATTTCAAGAGCATCTTCACCGGTATCAGGTTGTGATACGAGAAGCTCGTCGATATTTACACCAAGATTTCTTGCATAAACAGGATCAAGTGCATGCTCTGCATCGATAAAAGCAGCCTTTCCTCCAAGTTTTTGCGCTTCAGCTATTACGTGAAGAGCAAGTGTTGTCTTACCTGAAGATTCAGGTCCGAATATCTCAATTATTCTTCCTCTTGGAAGTCC
>CAZALQ010000178.1:696-3769 GCA_964485605.1 uncultured Oscillospiraceae bacterium | reverse complement strand
CAAAGCCGGAACTCGGGCTTGAAAAGATACCATATATCGCGATCATAATAGATGACAGTTCATGGCATCCCTTATGACTTATCCTGCAAATCCCGATGCGGTTGCAGGCCTTATTAGGAACTCCAATGAAATGGGAATACAGGTACTTCCTCCGGATGTTACAAAGTCAAAGAGCCACTTTTCCACCGAGAACGGAAATATACGTTATGGACTCATTGGCGTCAAACATGTAGGTGAAGGCCTTGTTGAGGAAATCATAAGAGCAAGAAAAGAACGTATGCCGGAAGATATATTCGAATTTGTCGACGGCATGGATATAAAGAAGATAAACAGGACGGGACTTGAAAGCCTTATTAAGGCCGGAGCTCTTGACTGTTTCCCCGGAAACAAAGCTCAAAAGCTTGCATGCATAGGTGACCTTATAGACTCAGCCCAAAGCAGCGCTAAAAATACTCTCAACGGACAAATGAGCCTCTTTGATATGGCAGGTCCTTCCATAAAGATAGAAAGGCATCTTCCAAACACTGCAGAGTTTGATAAAAAGGACCTGATGTCCATGGAAAAGGCCATGCTGGGCATTTATCTTACGGACCATCCTCTTTCCGAATACAAAAGAGCCATTGATGATATTGCAGATATGGATACATCAAAGCTGGCTGCTCTTTATGAAGAAGAGGGAGAAGAAACAGATCCCTTTGCCAAGCTTTTGGCAGGTGAGATCAAAGACGGCCAGACCGTTACCATGGCCGGTATCATCAGTGCAAGAAGAAATCTCATAACAAAGAAGAACCAGCAGATGGCCTTCATTACCTTGGAAGACCTTTACGGACAGATAGATGTGGTGGTATTTCCTAAGACCTTCGAAAGGGACAGAGATTGCCTCAATGTCGACAGCGTAGTAGTCATAACAGGCAAACTTGACCTAAAAGAGGAAGGAAATCCAAAACTTCTTGCGGATAAGGTTGACTTTATTGAAAATCATGGTAAAAAAGACAGTGCATATGCGGATGCACCCAAAAAGAAAATATCCATGGTGAAAATAGTTATCCCTGACAGCTTTGAAGAAAAGGACGGATTAAGGGTATTCGCAGGAATTGCAAGAAGACATATGGGTGAAACTCCTGTTGCCATACTTGTTATGAAGACGGGCAATAAATATAAAATGGATTACGATCGCTGGGTAGATCCCAGTGAGGATTTTATGAAAGAAGTAGTAGAAGCATTCGGAGAGAATTGCTTCAGGTAGAAAGAAGTGAAATAAAATGAGAGTAGGAATACTTACCAGCGGCGGAGATGCGCCGGGAATGAATGCCTGCATTAGAGCAGTTGTAAGAGGATGCCTTTCAAAGGGCATGGAAGTCTTTGGTATTTATCAAGGTTATGACGGCCTTGTAAAGGGTGATATTAAGCAGCTTAACATATCTTCAGTTGCCGACATCATTCACAGAGGCGGTACCATTCTAAGAACTGCAAGATGCGAAGAAATGAAAACCGAAGAGGGAAGAGCCAAAGCCTATGATAATCTCAAGGCAAAGGGTATCGACGCCCTTGTCGTTATAGGCGGAGACGGCACCATGACAGGCGCCATGTATCTGTCAAAACAGACAGGAATGAAGATATATGCTCTTCCGGGAACCATCGATAATGACCTTGGATATACTGATACGACCATAGGTTTTGATACTGCTGTAAACACTGCAGTCAATGCCGTAGGTAATATAAGAGACACATCTTCTTCAATGGGAAGAACCACCGTCATCGAAGTTATGGGAAGGCATTGCGGTGATATAGCTCTTTATGCAGGACTTGCAGGAGGAGCTGAAGATATACTTATTCCGGAGCAGGCCTATGATATAGACAAGATTGCAGATGCGATAAAGGCAGGCGTTGCCAGAGGAAAGCTCCACAGCATCATACTTAAGGCAGAGGGCGTAAGCCTCTCCACACAGGCTCTGGCAGAGTTCTTGGAGCTTAAGACAGGATGCGAGACAAAGACCGTACTTTTAGGATATATTCAAAGAGGCGGCAGCCCGACAGCAAGAGACAGAGTCCTTGCATCAAGAATGGGTGTAAAGGCAGCTGAGCTTATCGAACAGGGAGCAGACAGTGCAGCTATAGGCATAAAGGGCGACGATATTATTACTATGCCTTTAGACGAAGCTCTTTCCATGAAGAAACAATCCCATACGGATTTCATAGATATCTGTAACGCACTTTTGTAATTTAGGAGGATTTTAATGAGATTACTGGTCCTAATATCGGGAATACTCATAAGCGGTGCAGGTGCATTTTGTTTTGCATTCTATACCAGCACCTTTTATGACGTGGCATTTCTTGTCGGACTTGTCATGGTTATAGCAGGTATATGCAATACCGTGGCATACCTCATTTCCGGAAGAGGAGCAAGGAGGCTTACTGAGACCACTCTTGTAGAAGGTCTTGTAACACTTCTTTACGGATTCGCTGTTCTTAGCAATCAGGTTACCGACTCCATGCTCACCATGTTTTTCGGAACTTGGCTTACTCTTTGCGGTGTAACAAGATTTTCTCAAAGCCTTTATGTCAGCAGATTCAATCCAAGAGATTGGTCAAAGATAGTTCCTCTATCTGCAATTTCCACCATGCTTGGCGTCGTTATGATGCTTCCGTGGCTTGTGGCAAGCGTTATGCCTTTGATGCTGGTCGGAGGCGCATTTCTTCTCGACGGTCTTTCAATGATCATTTACGCCATGTACATGAAGGATTCCTCTCAGGATATGGCTGTAGGAGAGGCCAGAGCTAAGGTCAGAGCTGAAGCGAGAAAAGAAGAGCATGAAGCCCGCCTTGCAGAAAGAGAACGCTTAAGAAACCTTTCTAAGGAAGAACGTGAAAAGGAAGAAAAGAGAAGAAGGAAGGCAGAAAAGGCTCATGAAAAGGAAAAAGCCAGAGAAAGACCTATGGAATCCTTCCAGATCTCCACTCTCTCAAGCCGACTGAAAAGGGCACGCACAACACCACATGAAGGCTGCCAGGGAAGTCTGGTGCGTTTAGCAGGGGAAAAGAGGGTGCCCTGACGGCAGAAGCTACGCTCGCT
>CAZALQ010000178.1:0-686 GCA_964485605.1 uncultured Oscillospiraceae bacterium | reverse complement strand
AAGGAAAAAGCCAGAGAAAGAGCCGCTTCCCGCGCTGCCAAAAGAGAGGCTAAGAGGCCTATTGAAGAAAGAACCATAAGGCTCGAGGACAAGGAAGTTGAAGCTATCAATGAAGCTGCCGTAGAGCCGGAAGCTTCTAGCCCGGTAGAAGAACCTGAAGTCCAGGCTTCATCAAGAGTCAGACCGGAAAGCATTCCAAGCCTTAGATCCGAAAGGATCGAGGAGGAAAAGCTCGTTCCAGATGCTACTCCGATCATAAACGCTGTAAATCTTGAAGAAATAGAAGAAAAGAACGTTGAAGTTGAATTTGAAAAGGTTGAGCTTCCGGAGATAGAATTTGCATCCGATAAGGAAACTGCAGACAGAACAAGCCTCATTGAAGACCTTGATAACATGAATACGGATGCGGGAGAAACCATATCCTACGAAAAGGTCGATCTCAATTCATTGGCTGCAGAACCTATTGCTCCCGGACATTCCGAAGCAGATGCAGAAAGATTTACTCAGACACTTGACTTTTCATGGCTGAACAGAGTAAATGAAGAACTTCATATGGGTGACGATATATGAAAAAAACGACAATGCTCCTCATAATGGACGGTTTTGGCATTGCTCCGGCAGGACCCGGAAATGCTATTACTTCAGCTGATACACCAAACCTTGACAGACTTATGTCAGAGTATCCC
>CAZALQ010000177.1:0-3771 GCA_964485605.1 uncultured Oscillospiraceae bacterium | reverse complement strand
TCTTCCGGCACTTCCATCCTCACCAGTCTCGGACAGCTGCAGAAAGGCGATCCGCCGTCTGTCCAGCCCTTCGGATAGTTGACCGTTGTCAGCTGGTCGCATCCGTAGAATGCGTCGCCTCCGAGATAGGTAATGCTGTCCGGCAGGCGGATGCTGACCAGCGCGTCGCAGTCCATAAATGCGTCCGAGTCAATTCTTTCCAGCTCGTCCGGCAGGTATACCTCCGTCAGGCTGTCACAGTCATAGAAGGCATAATGGGGAATCGTTCTTACCCCGGCCGGAATCGTCATGCCGGTCAGTCCGTCGCACCCGGTGAATGCGTATGTCCCGATCTCCGTCAGCGTGGACGGCAGCGTGATGACCGTAAAGTTTGCTGCGTTCTGGAATGCGTAATCCGGAATCCTCGTCACGCCTTCCGGAATCTCCATCCTGACCAGGCTTTCGCATTCCTGGAAGGGAGATCCGCCGTCTGCCCAGTTTTTCGGATAGTTGATGCTGCTCAGCTGACTGCAGTCGCTGAACGCGCTGTTTCCCAGATAGGTAATGCTGTCGGGCAGCGTCACGTCTGTCAGTCCGGTACACCCGGAGAACGCGCCGGTGCCGATCTTTTTCAGTCCGTCCGGCAGTGTGACGCTGGTCAGTCCTGTGTGCCAGAATGCGTCCGACCCGATCATCTCCACTCCGTCCACAAGATCGATGGATGTCAGCCTGGTGTTATTCAAAAATGCGTCATACCCGATGGTTGTCAGGCCGTCCCATCCTTCAAAATGGGTGATGGCGTCGCATCCGTGGAATGCGTAACTTCCGATCGTCTTCGTATTCGGCTGGAAATCGTACCCCCGCAGGTTTTCGCAGTCGTAGAATGCATAGTCTCCGATGGCGGTCAGTCCTGAGCCGCCCCGCACATAGATCAGGTTTTTGCAGTTCTGGAATACATAGGATTCCATGGTTTCAACGCTGTCGGGGATCGTCACGCTGGTAATGCTTTCGTTGTCCTTGAACGCGCTGTTGTTGATCTTCTGCAGAATCCGGGGGTTTCCGTATTCGTCCGTCCATTCGCCCGGAATGATCACCGCGCTGTCCGCTCCGTTGTACTTCACCAGTTCGCAGAAACTCCCGTTGCTCCCGTTCAGCTGTTGGAATGTAAACGCATCCTGCGCTGTGGCGTCATGGGCGCTGCTTGTGACAGCGCCGCCGGTGCATTCTTCTTCATCTCCGTCCTCATCCCGGGCGATGACTTTGGCCGTATAGTTCCCGCTCATTTTCGGAGCCCAGAGGACGCTTCCGTCGGTGTTCTGTTCCGTGTATTCCTGTGTGCCGTTCCGGTATATAAACCATACATAGGTGATGACGCCCTTGCCGCCGGTCCGCTCCGCGGTCCAGGTCACGCCTTCGCCCGTCAGCACGCTGCTTTGGGATGCCGTGATGCCGCTGATCGCAAGCACGTCGTAGAAGGTCACCGCGTCGCCGGTCTCTTCCGCTTCCGTGCCTTCCGCGTCCTTCACCTTCACTTTGATGGTATATGTCCCCGCTGCCTGGGCGGTAAAACTGTATTCGTTCGCGGCGCTGAACGGTGTCGCCGTCACAAGGCTGCCTTCTCCGTCGTATATCTCATAGCTGTACCGCAGCGGTGTCTGCCCGCCGACAGCCTGCGTCGCGATCGTGACATGCTCGCCCAGGGGAATCATGTCCCTGTCCGTCGTCATGCCCCGGATCTCCAGCGGATGAACGGAAATCGTGACCTCCCCGCCGGTCAGCGCGGCGCTGCGCCTTTCGCCGTCCCGCACCCTTGCTTCGATGGCATAGTTCCCTGCCTCTGCCGGTATATAGCTGAACGTGTTGTCTGCCGTAAATCCGCGGCCGTCAATTTCCTCCTCGTCCTTCATCAGAGCGAAGGCATAGGTATAGTTCCGGTCGCCGCCCTCTGCTGTGACCGTCCAGGTGACCGGGTCCCCGGTCATATAGCTTTCGCTTTCCGCTGTGATACCGGTGATGCCCACCGGCCGCAGGCTGACCGCGCATGTCGCCGTGGCGGTCGCTTCGTGCCCCAGCACGTCCCTGGCTGTCACTGTCGCGCTGTATGTTCCGGTTTCCATGACCTGGAAAGAATAGCTTCCTTCCTCTCCCGCCGCCCGGGTATCGACGGTGCTTCCGTCCTTCGTCAGCGTGAAGGCGTAGGTATAGGGTTCCTGTCCGCCGCTGGCCTGGGCGTACCAGGTTACCGTGTCTTCCGTCATCGCCTCCGGCAGGTCTGCGTAGAAGTCTCCCACCGTCAGTTCGGCCAGCAGCACGCTGTATGGTTCGGATACCACCGTCGCGCCGTTGTTTTCCGCGTCCAGCACGTTCACCTGCAGCGTATACTCCCCGGCCTTCTCTGCCGTACAGGTAAACACGCTGTTCGTGGAATAGGCCTGTGTCGCTTCCTGTCTTCCGTCGATCAGCAGCCGGAAACTGTACCGGTAGGGCGCCGTGCCGCCGGCGGCCTCCGCTGTCCAGCTGATCGTCTCATGTAGGTATGCGCTTTCCTTGTCCGGCGTCAGGGTCACCGTCAGGCTGTTTTCGCCTTCGCCCACCTCAAAGGCCGGCCCTGTATAGATCTCGCTGTAGGTGAACTCGTCGTCCCGTACCTGCACGGTCAGGTGGTAGCTTCCCGCCTCCGTAAAGGTATATTCGTAGGTGGCCTGGGTTCTGTATGCGGTCTGGTTGATCTGGGAGCTGCCCTTATACAGCGTAAACCGGTATTTGTAGGGTGCCGTTCCGCCCATGGCCGCTGCGGTCCAGTTTCCTGTTTCGCCCTTGCTCAGTGTTTCCTGCTCCATCGTCAGGGAACGGATCGTCAGCACCGGCTCGATATATCCCTTGTCAACCGCCCAGTCATAAGCTTCGCTGCCCGGGTTTGCCGTCACGGTCACCTGTCCCGGCGCCGGCAGCGCGTCGTCCGCGATGCGCTCCAGGGAATCCGGCAGGTTGATCTCCGTCAGTGTGCTGAGCGCGAAAGCCCGCTCGCGGATCTCCTTAATGCTCTCCGGCAGCACCACCTTGCTGATGGAGGTATCCCCGTAAAAGGCCTCCGTGTCGATCACGGTCAGTGATGCGGGGAGCCTCAGCTCGTTGTCCGCAAGCGCGGTGATCCCGCTGCAGGTTGTCACCAGCATGATTGCCAGCGTCATTGCAATCACTGAACGTAGTTTCTTCATGGTCTCTCTCCTGTCTTTTGGCGGTTAGTACTGTTACGGATGGTTCTGCTGTAAGCGTCAGCGCAAAAGGAGACTCGGGGGCGGTTTTCCTGTTTCGCGTCAGCGAAACTGAGAACCGTTCACTGTGTTTCCCTACGTCTATATACCCCTGTGTTTCAACAGGAAAAGTCGCACCTGATTACCTTGGCGAAAGATCCTGCGCTTTTCATGATGGAGATATTGCCTCCTACATAGCCCTGTTACTGTTTCCTCCATACCATCTTGTTCACAATCCCTACATAGCTTTGGATGATTTTGACAACTTTATCGCTGACGTTTGTGTCTGTATAGTCCGGAACCGGAATCCCGTTGTCTCCGTTCTTGACCATATCAACCGCCAGTTCGACGGATTGAATCAATCCTTCTGTGTCTATCCCGCTGATGATGAAGCAACCTTTATCCAGAGCTTCCGGCCGCTCGGTCGATGTGCGGATACATACGGCTGGAATCGGATGACCGATGGATGTATAGAAGGAGCTTTCTTCCGGCAGGGTCCCCGAATCGGAAATCACGCAGAAAGCATTCATCTGCAAGC
>CAZALQ010000176.1:0-3775 GCA_964485605.1 uncultured Oscillospiraceae bacterium | reverse complement strand
GAGATTTATGATCAGATCGAAAAACTCGATTTAAATCCAAAATATATCATTTTGACCCATGGTCACGGAGACCATACGGGTGGTATAGATCTTCTTAAAAAAACTTATCCTGACATAAAGCTTATTGCATCTGTAAAAGAAAGAAAATTCTTATTTAACAGAGATTTAAGCATGGGCAAAGGCGGTATTAAAGCTGATATCGAAGTTAAAGACGGAGATGAATTAACTGTCGGTGATATGAAGCTGAAATTTATCTCTACGCCCGGTCATACTCCCGGAGGAATGTGCATATTACTCGACAATTTATTGTTTTCAGGAGACACGCTGTTTAGGATGTCCATAGGAAGGACAGATCTTCCGGGCGGAAATGATGAAGAGATCATTAAATCTATTACTGACAAACTCTTATGTCTTCCTGATGAAACGGTCGTGCTGCCGGGACACATGCAAGAAACTACCATAGGAATTGAAAGAAGGTATAATCCTTTTGTATAAAATTTGCGCACCTACAGAAAAGTCTAAATATGATCTGGGTGAACTTGCAAAGGAGTTCTTGACTGCAGATCAGTTTTGTATTGCAACAAAAGAGGAAGCTCCAGACTGTGATTTTGATCTTATTATCCCCGATGATGACTCAAAATTTGTAAGAGGCAGGGTCCTTTACGACTTTCTTAAAGAGAAAACAGGAAAGACACAGGATTGGGGAATACTTGTAGGCGTAAGACCAAAGAAACTGTATTCTGATCTTGTTAATAAAAACGGACAGGATAAAGCAGAAAGTATTCTTCTTAATGAATATTGTCTTTCAGAAGATAAGGTAAAGCTCCTAAGAGATACCTATATCACTCAAAAAGAAGCTTTAATGAACGAAAGCAAAAATGCGGTAGGGATTTATATCGGAATTCCGTTTTGTCCGACAAGATGTCTTTACTGTTCATTTACGTCAAATAAGATAACAGATGCTGCTGCAAAGGCATATCTTGAGGCATTGCATAAGGAAATAGATGCCGTTTCCAAGATGCTGAAAGACAGGAATTTGTTCGCTGAATCAATATACATAGGCGGCGGAACACCTACATCTCTTTCAGATGTTGATTTTGAAAAGCTGTTATCTTGGACTGAAGATGCATTCATAACAAATAAAACAACAGAATTTACTGTTGAGTGCGGCAGGCCGGATACGATAAACGAAAATAAACTAAAAAGCATATTAGCTCATAAGGGAAACAGGATTTCCATAAATCCTCAGACAATGAAAGCTCATACACTGGAACTTATAGGCCGCATGCACAGCCCTGATGATATTGTAGAAAGCTATAAGCTTGCAAGATCTGTAGGAAATTTCATTATCAATATGGACCTTATAGCAGGTCTTCCTGAAGAAAGTCCTGAGGATTTTAAAGAAACAATTGATAAACTCATTGAATTGAATCCTGAAAATATAACTGTTCATACACTTGCAGTTAAAAAGGCAAGCAGGCTTATAGAACAGGATAAAGAATATAACTACAGACAGGGTGAAGTAGTCAGGGCGCAGCTTGATTACGGTTCAAAAGCTTTATATGATGCCGGATACAGACCCTATTATCTGTACAGGCAAAAGCATATGACAGGCAATTTTGAAAATGTCGGTTATTCAAAACCCGGTCAATCCAGTTTATATAACATAAGGATAATGGAAGAAAATCAGTCAATAATCGCCCTTGGCGCAGGTGCTATTTCTAAAATATATTATCCTGAAGAAAACAGGCTTGAAAGAATCCCCAATGTATCGAACTATCAGGTATACATTGAGAGAATAGATGAGATGATTAACAGAAAGGAAAAAGGTTTCTGATGATTAATATTGTTAAAGGAACAAAAGACATATTGCCAAAAGACAGCTTCAAATGGCAATTTGTCGAAGATGCATTTAAAAAGACAGCGTTTGAATACGGCTTCAAGGAAATTAGAACGCCTTTAATCGAACATACTGATCTTTTTGAAAGAGGAATAGGGGATACCACAGATGTTGTTAACAAGGAAATGTATTCCTTTGAAATCAAGGGAAGAAACCTTTCTTTAAAACCGGAAGGTACAGCATCTGTTGTACGTTCATTTATTGAAAATAAGCTTTATGCAGATGTACTTCCGGCAAAGTATTTTTACATTACTCCATGTTACAGATATGAAAATACTCAAATGGGAAGACAAAGGGAATTCCACCAATTCGGCATTGAAGTTTTCGGATCTCCTAAGATGTCTGCGGATGCAGAAGTAATTTCGATTGCTGACAGATATCTTAAAAAACTAGGTATAAAAGATCTTGAACTTAGAATCAATTCCATAGGATGTCCTAACTGCAGATCTGAATACAGAAAGGCTCTTCAAGACTTTTTCAGACCTCATTTTGACGAACTATGCGATACATGTAAGGACAGATTTGAAAAGAATCCAATGAGGATACTTGACTGCAAGAATCCGAAATGTAAAGAGCTGAGTAAAGGGGCTCCGTCAATACTTGATTACCTTTGTGATGATTGCAGAAACGATTTTGAAACACTTAAGACTGATTTAGATGCTTTGGATATTCAATATACCGTTGATCCCGGAATTGTAAGAGGTCTTGATTATTATACAAAGACAGCCTTTGAATTTGTTACTACCAGGCTTGGCGCACAAGGAACGGTTTGCGGCGGCGGAAGGTATGATAATCTTGTAAGTCAGCTTGGTGGACCTGAAACTGCAGCAGTAGGCTTTGGTCTGGGAATTGAAAGATTATTGATGCTTTTGGATGAAGAAGGCATTGAAATTGAAAAACCGGAAACTTGCGATTTATTTATTGCAAGTCTTGGCGAAAATGCAAAACTTAAGGCCTTAAAACTTGCAAATGAAATGCGTGATAAAGGTTTTAATGTTATAATAGACCTTTGTGAGCGCGGTCTTAAAGGCCAACTAAAATACGCTGACAGACTCAATGCCAGATATTGTGCAGTAATCGGAGATGATGAACTTGAACGCGGCGTTGCGGCCATGCGAGATATGAAAAAATCATCTCAGGAAGATGTGGCATTTGAGGACTTAGAAAAATATATAAAGCAGGAATAGAAATGGACAAATTATTAAAAAGAACACATATGTGCGGTGTTTTAAGAAAAGAAAACATCGGTGAGAAAGTAACAGTTAACGGATGGGTACAGAAACAGCGTTCTCTCGGAAGCCTCATATTTGCAGACATAAGAGATAAGAGCGGAATCGTTCAAGTGGTTTTTGATGAAAACTGCCCTGAAGAGATTTTAAACAAAGCTGAAAAATTAAGATCCGAATTCTCAGTGGGTATAAGCGGCGTTGTAAGAGAAAGATCTTCAAAGAACCCTGAAATCCCTACAGGAGATATTGAGATACTCGCCTCAGAGATTTCTGTTTACTGCGAATCTCAGACACCGCCCATCTATATTAAAGACGATGATAACGTTTCAGGAGAGCTCAGACTCAAATACAGATATCTGGATTTAAGAAAACCTACTATGCAGAATACATTAGCATTCAGAAGCAAAATGTATCACGTCATAAGAAACTTCTATTATGATGAAGGATTTACTGAAGTTGAGACCCCTGTGCTTGCTAAACCTACACCTGAAGGTGCAAGAGACTATCTTGTACCGAGCAGAGTAAATCCCGGAAAGTTTTACGCACTTCCTCAATCTCCGCAGCAATTCAAACAGCTTCTGATGATAGGCGGAACGGATAAGTATTTCCAGATAGCAAAGTGCTACAGAGACGAAGACCTTCGTGC
>CAZALQ010000175.1:0-3778 GCA_964485605.1 uncultured Oscillospiraceae bacterium | reverse complement strand
GTAAGTAAGCATTTGGAGCGTGCAAATAAGAAGCTTGAAGAGTTGGCCGGATAATTAAACGGAACAGATGAATTCATAGTCTATCCATTTAAGGGGCTCATTTATGGGCCCCTTATTGCCATTCTTTAATCCATAAAATCAAAGATATCATCCCCGGTCCTGGTCATCTCTCCTTTCAACTTCGGAAGAAGGTTCCGCATTGCCTGATATTCTTTCATAAGAGGTTTGTCAGGATCCTCGATTGCTTCTTTAAGGTATATCATTGAATCCTTCTGCCTTATTATCACATTCCACGGAAAGACATAGATATGTCCTGTTTCTTCCGCCGGGCCATACATATCAAAATAATCCATGGACAAGTTATATTCATAGTCTATACATCCTTCATCTTCCCGGTATACATGTATGATTCCCGGAAACAGCGTTATCCCCGGAAATAAGCTGTAATCCATGCTTCCCAGCCCGAAACCGAAAGACTCAGCAATGTATGCATACAGATTTGATTCCGGGAAATTATCCTCCTCACCGGAGAGATCTCCTTCTGAGCATTCCAGATGTTTATAAATTGTCGGTAAAAAAGTCCAGATCCCGTCTCCCTCATCACATTTTCTTATAAGGGACTCCAAATAAGGTATGAAAACGAATTCCTTAAGCCTGTCAGGGATCATTTCATAAAGCATGGGAAGTACGATGTCCTCTTTCTTTGTGGGATCATGTCTGTCAAATATTGCTATTGTACGGCGCAGGTTCTCATCCTTCTGATAAGAGAAGTACCTTGCGCAGAAATATTCCTGGAACGACCTATGGATGAAACTATACTCATCATTTTCGTTATACATCAGGCAAAGATTGTTCGTCAGGTCATAAATGAAATCATCTACATCCACATCCTCAAGCTTATAATGATTTTTCAGCCTGCGGAAATACAGGTCCATTTTTCCATGCGTAAAACTGATGATACCGTCATTATATGTAACGGCACAGAAGAAAGAAAAATAATCGGCAAAATCATTTACAGAGCATTTCATAGAAAGGCTCCGACGAAAGCTTTCCTTATTAAAAGAATCATTCCCTTTAGCAAGGACCTGGTACATGTTTTCATAAAAGACATGCTTCTGTCCGGATACTTCGCCAAATGTATTGAATGTCATAAACATTATCGTAAGCAGCAGCGGGTTATCATACAGGCCTTTCCTGTCTTCATAAAGGCCATCCTTAAGCTGCCCTGTAAACTGCTCTTTTACCATCTTGGAGTCTGCTTTAAGATCAAGTCGTTCTATCAGCTGACCAGACTGTTCCTTCGTAAGGGGCAGCAGCCTTACAATCGTAAAATAATGGAAGGACGTAAAGCGTGAGTACGGGCGTGATGAGATCACTACAGTATTATCCGGATACCGGTCCACAAATGCGGTCAATTGGTTCGTAAACTTCTCCAAACATTCTGATTTGATTCCATCAAGGCCGTCAAACAATAGTAAAAGCCGGCCTGCTTTAAGCATCGAAAGCAATCCTTCTTTATCAAGTGATCCCCAGAGGCCTGATATATCAGATAAAACAAACCCAGAGATATCAGAATAATCCTCATTATAGTTCCTGAGCTGAACGATAACAGGTATTCTTCCATAAGTATCAAAATTACTTACGGCATCAAGCAGGATATGACTAATCATCATGGACTTACCGAGTACGACTTTAACGCACAGTATGGTGTATTTTGATATGGCTGAGAGCTTCCTGTAGTTAAGGCCTTCCTCTACTTTCTGCCGCAGGCCAGTATTTCCGGGAGCAGCTTCATTCCATGCCACGTTATTACATACATAAAAGTCATAAAACGGATGGGGTTCATCCTTATATAACAGCGTTTTTATAGTACCGTACTTATTTACCGCACTCTTTAAATACACATCATAACCCGCGGGCAGATCCGCTTGCCCTGGTTCTTCGTCCTGTACAGCCACAGGATTATTCTTTACCGGCTTTTTTACTGCTTGTCCAAGCCTGTGCTCAACTTCATACTCCCGGTCAACCGGTTTAAAAATATCCTTCTTAAAGACCCGTTCCTGTCCGGTCACTTTTCCTTCCGGACACCATTTGTTAAAGGTTTCTTTCCCGGCAGCATGATTTCTTTTAGTAAGTGCATAGTGCCACACCCCGATCAGGAATGATTCAAAGCAGACCGCACGCATCTGCCTTATAGCGGCTTTTGTTGCTGCGGATCCATCAGGACATTCATAAAATTCGTCATCTTCCGGAATGGTATCATCCTTTTCTATCAGGTTTAACAGCCTCCCAATCAGGGTAATATCCAGTTTTAATAACTGATCAGTTTCGATATACAGCTGCGTGAATTCACCCATGAGTCCAAGTCTCTGACGGTAATCATTCCTCACCCCTTCATCAAAGGCTTCCAAAGGTTCTTTATGCTGGTTTTCGGTCATGGCCAGTGACAGCTTACCGGCCTTGCTGCTTTCACAGCTGCGAAAGGCCGTAACATATCGGTCCAGGGTCTTTTCAGCAACATCCGGCTGATAATCTGATTTCAAAGTAGCTCTTACAAGCCCTATGAACACATCCTTATTTGAGAGCTTCTCATCCCCGGTCTTTTTTGCTTCGCAAAGAAGCGTAAAGAATGTCCCAGCACATAACCTCGGGTATCCGCCACTAATAAAGTCCTTTCCCATATCTCTCCTTTAAAAAATATCTACACAGATCAACTACAGCCTACCCTGATCAACCCCAGTCTACCCTTGTCCGAAAGCCAATCCACTCCATTGTATCCCCTGTAAACAGAAAAAGCGCTGAAACAAGCGTCAACAGGCCCGGTAAGGGCAGAAAGGGGTACAATATGCTTGAACCTTATTTTAACACAATTCCCGAAACCATCAACTGTGATGAGAAGAAGCTTGAGGATGTCAAAAAGCTGCTTTCGATCATACCGGAAGACCTGCTTTCAGAGGACACCATAAAAGCGATCGAGAACGGTGACCCAATTGACATCGTATATGTCAAGACTGATGCAGCCTTCAGGAATGCCCAAGACCCGCAGGTTCAGCTTTGCTACAAAGGAAAATATCTTCAGTACATTGTAAGAAAAGAACAGGCGGATGAAGAAAAGGCCGAACGCGAAAGGGAGCGTTGGCAGAAGCGGTACCGTGACCGCTGTCCTATAGGCGGCAGACCATGCTCTTTAAGAAATAGCTGCTGTGACTGTCCACACAGGGACAAAAAGGATGCTTTCATCCTGTCGATTGAGATGATGCTCGACAATGGCATGGATCCCGGGGATGTGGTCATAAAGAACGGCAACAGGAGTAAATTCCTGACATACCATGATCCTACAGCCGAGTCCTTTATGGACCGCACGGAATTTAAAGAACTACTCTCTTTCCTGTCAAAAGCAGGGGAGAGGCTTGTAAGGGAGTATGTGCTCGATCAGACAGGGTATTCCCACAAGGCGATCGCCAGGATGTTAAAACGTTCCGAGGCATCCGTAAGCCGTGACTTTAAGATGATAGATGTTCTTCTTTATGACTTCTATAATAAGTGGAACGACTAAGCCCGGACAGGCAATTGTTGGAATTTCTTCCTCCCGTCGAAGGGTGGACGGGAGGAAGATTCTTATTGAAGGAGCACAGTAAACCATATATACTGATCATTAGGATCTATAATAATTATAAGGAGAATGACATGAACTCATACGAAACCTATCTGCAGGAGCCTAATTGTTGTTGACTCTTTACCTTGTCTCAAAACTGACAAGATGAGCTGTCAGCGTTTT
>CAZALQ010000174.1:676-3791 GCA_964485605.1 uncultured Oscillospiraceae bacterium | reverse complement strand
CATTACGACCAACTCTTCAAGCCTTGGAGCAATAATGTATGTTGTATTTGCCCTTGTAGGCCTTGCGTGGGCCGCTATAAACGTCAATTCGCTGCCGATGGTAGTTGAGATGTGCAAAGGTTCTGATATAGGCAAATTTACCGGTTATTATTACACAGCATCAATGACAGCTCAGATCGTTACACCTACACTTGTAGGAACATTAATGAGGGTTATCGATTATAAGATACTCTTCCCATATGCTTCATTCTTTGTAGCATTTTCATTCTGCACCATGTGCTTTGTAAAGCACGGAGATGCAAAGGTAGAAGCAAAGAAAGGTTTAGCAGCTTTCGAGGAAATGGACGACTAATGACTAAAAAAGAAAAACTGGAAGTATTAAAAAGTTATATATACACACACAGAGGATATCACAACAAACCTGCAATTCCCGAGAATTCCATGGCGGCTTTCAAAAGGACCAAGGAAAGGGGATGGGGCTCCGAAATGGACATTCACCTTATGAAGGACGGCAGTCTTGGAATAGTTCACGATTCAAATCTTTTAAGGGTGACAGGCTACGATGTTCATATTGAAGACCTTACAAAGGAAGATTTAAAGAATTATCCTTTGGAAGGATCCAATGAATGCATCCCTCTGTTTGAAGATCTTCTTGAGCTTAAGATTCCGCTCATAGTAGAGCTTAAAGTCGAAAGAGGAAACTACAAAGAGCTTTGCGAGGCTGCATGGGAAAGATTAAAGGATTATGATGCTCCTTACTGCGTTGAATCCTTTGATCCCAGGGTCGTTTACTGGTTTAAGAAAAACCATCCTCAGGTCATAAGGGGACAGCTTTCTCAGGATTTCACAAAACAAGGTGAAGTACAGCTGAGCAATACTATGAAAAGGCTTGCAACAAACTTAAGATTCAATACACTTACAAAGCCTGATTTTGTAGCATATAAATTCAGCGACAGAAACGTTGCTGCGAATCAGAAATATATGAAAAAGGGAATTCAGGAAGTCAGCTGGACAATTCAGAATAAAGAAGATTTTGATACGGCTGTTAAGATGGGAAGCATTCCGATATTTGAATGCTTTGATCCTGAAAACTAAGGATTATGGAGAAAAAGAAACTATTACTTCATTCCTGCTGCGGACCATGTTCAACAGCAGTCATAGAAAAGCTGCTCCAAGACGGTAATTATGACATTACCGTCTTCTATTTCAATCCAAATATAACGGAAGCAGAGGAATATGAACACAGAAAGGCTGAGCAGAAAAGAGTCATTGCAGAGCTTTATCCGGGCCTTAAGTTCATAGAGGGGAATTACGATCCAAGAGAATATTTTGAAGTTATTCATGGATATGAAAATGACCCTGAAGGGGGCTTTAGATGCAGTCTATGCTTTACATTAAGGCTTGAAGAGACTGCAAGATATGCAAGAGAGCACGGATACGACTGCTTTGATACAACTCTATCTGTATCGCCATATAAAAGCTATGACACTATCTGCGCCATAGCAAGGCAGCTTGAGTTCAAATACGCTGTAGAGTATCTTGCCGGGAACTATAAGAAAAAGGACGGATATAAAAGATCCATTGAGCTTTCTAAACAGCTTGATCTTTACAGACAGCATTTCTGCGGATGTATCTTCTCTAAAGCAACATCAGCAGCAATGTCGAAAGATTTAATAAGTCATAACGGTTAACCTAAACCTGCAGCTAGTTGAAGTAGCTGCAGGTTATTTTGAATACTGCATAGGTGTCTTATATATGGTATAATGAACTGTTATGAGATATGCCGATGTAGTTATCGATAACAACACAGATGCAACAGATCTTCGCTATACTTATGCCTATGAAGGGGAGGATCCTCTTTTCTCAGTCGGCAGAAAAGTCATAGTTCCTTTTGGTATACATAATAGGGATACGGAAGGATACATAGTATCAATATCTGAATCTGAGCCTGATACCATAAAGGATGGGAAGAAAATCAGAATCAAGAAGATCAAAAGCCTTGATCCTGAGATCTGTCTTTCCGAAGAGGCTGTCAGGACCTCTATGTGGATGCATAACAGATATATATGCAGATATATAGAGGCTTTAAAATGCTTTTTGCCCATTTCTGAAGTAAAGAGAAAAACAAAGGATCCTTTTGCTGATGTTGAGCTTAAAGAAGAAGATTCTCAAGAAAAAGAGCTTACAGATGAACAGTCAAATGCCCTTAAAGAGATTGAGGCATCTGTCACAAGCAATAAACATCAGGTTTATCTTTTAAAAGGCGTAACAGGAAGCGGCAAAACTGAAGTTTACCTTCAGGCAATGAAGAAGGTAATAGATTCAGGCAGGCAGGGCATAATACTAGTCCCGGAGATATCTCTTACTCCTCAGCTTGTTGCCAGATTTATGAGCAGATTCGGAAAGGAAAGCGTAGCTGTTCTTCACAGTAAACTTACGCCTGCGCAAAGAAGCACCGAATACAAACGCATTGAAAAGGGCGAAGTGAATTTGGTTATAGGTGCAAGATCAGCCATATTCGCTCCCTTTAAAAACATAGGTCTCATAATTCTCGATGAAGAACATGAGAGCTCATATAAATCAGATAAAAGTCCTAAATATGACACTATAGAGGTAGCTGTAAAAAGGGCGATAGACCATGACGCAGTTGTCGTTTTGGGTTCTGCTACACCTTCTATAGTTGACTATTACAGATCTAAAAAGGGCATATTCAAAAGGATCGAATTAAGAGAAAGATATAACAGGAATCCTTTGCCTGAAGTCGAAATAGTCGATATGTCATCAGAAATCAAGAAAGGAAACAGAACAATGTTTTCTGTCTCCTTGGCTGATGCTATTGAAGATCAATTAAAACAGGTGATCCTGTTCCTAAACAGACGCGGTTATTCTTCATATATTTCATGCAGAGAATGCGGATATGTCGTAAAATGCGGTGAATGCGGAATAAGCATGCCTTATCATAAAGATGTGGGCGCATGTGTATGCCATTACTGCGGAAGGAAGGTAAGGCTTCCTAAAGTATGTCCGGAATGCGGGAGCAAGCTTATCGGAGGATACGGAGTCGGCACTCAGCAGGTTGAAGAGAAAATAAAAGAGCTTTTCCAAGGTGCCAATG
>CAZALQ010000174.1:0-666 GCA_964485605.1 uncultured Oscillospiraceae bacterium | reverse complement strand
CATTAAGAAAAAGGGAGAGCTTGAAAAAACATTAAAGAGATTTGAGAAGGGTAAAACCGATATACTCATAGGTACTCAGCTCGTTGCCAAAGGCTTGGATTTTTCAAATGTAGGGCTTGTTGGAATTATAAATGCAGATGTAACTTTAAATATTCCTGATTTCAGGGCATCGGAACGAACCTTCCAGCTGATGACTCAAGCGGCAGGAAGATCGGGAAGAGGTGATGAACCTGGGAAGGTAATCATTCAAACTTACAGTCCTGATAGCAATGCCCTTATATATGCATCAAAGCATGACTATGAAGATTACTATGATTATGAGATAGGCATAAGGGAAGCATCCGAATACCCGCCTTTTACAGATATTTACCGAATTCTCGTCAGTGACGAGGATAAGGAAAAGGCAGAAAAGCATTCAGAAAGATGTGCAAGGTGGCTAAGGAAAAAAGTGCCTGAAGGTACATTTGTATTAGGACCTGCAGCACCCATGCTTCTTAGGGAAGATGGCCTTTACAGATATCAGATTTTGATTAAGGCCCCTGCAGGAAGCAGAAAGAATATCTCCTCTGTAGTTAGAGAATTAAAAGATAAACAGGAAAGTGTAAAGGAAAAAGCAAGGCTTTTGACAGTGGATATCAATCCATTTTCATATAACTAAAATCACTA
>CAZALQ010000173.1:0-3796 GCA_964485605.1 uncultured Oscillospiraceae bacterium | reverse complement strand
ATCGATCAAGAATAGGGAGGAAGCTGGTCGCATTTTGACCTATTTCCTCTCTGGGAGCGATCTGGCTACTAAGCAATACACTAAAGCTATGTCAGTTCCGTTCGAGAAGTTCCTCACTATTGGCTTGCCTCGAAATGATATTCTCTTCCAGAATCATACAGAGATCAGAGATAAGATTTACTCTAAATTCGGGATTGATAAGACAACAAAGATTGTTCTGTATGCTCCAACCTATCGTGACGGCCCGGTTATGAGTATGCTGGATTATGGTCTTGAACCGATTGATGATCAAGCTGTTGTGGATGCTCTTGAGAAACGTTTCGGTGGAAAGTATGTATTCATGTACAAAGCACATCACGACATGGTTCCGACTAACATCGGTGTGAATTGCATTAACGCATCTAACTATTCAGATATCCAAGAATTGATGTGTGCTGCAGAGGTAATCATCTCGGACTATTCATCATGCGCGGCAGACTTCGCATTACAGAGAAAGATCGGATTCCTGTTCACTCCAGATATTAAAGAATACGAGTCGGTTCATCCCTACAGTATGATTCCTGAAAAGTGGCCCTATCAGACCGCAAATAGTAACCAGGAACTTGTACAGAATATTTTAAGTTATGATGAAAAGCGCGGAATGGAAAAACTGGAGTTTTTCATGTCTGAAATTGGTAATAAGGATGTTGGACATGCAGTAGAATCCGTAATTAAGGTCATGGATGATAGACTTCATTAATCAGATTCAGGAGGTGTACTGTTGAAATCAAACATTCTAAAAATCGGCCCAGGTAGAATAACAGAAGTTGAGTCAACGCTAAGAGAGTCAGGGATAACCGGGAAGATCCTTTATGTTCTCGACCCCTATGTTGATTCTGTTTATGGTTCAATCGTTAGACCACAGATGGAGGCGGTTGCTCGAATTAAAGAGCAGGCGGTTGATAACAATACAATCGCATACGCTATGGAAGTAGCGGAGCGCGTGATTGCGACGGATATTGACTGTATTGTTTCCATGGGCGGAGGTAAGACTCTAGATATTGGAAAGTACGCAGCTTTTATTTCTAAACGTCCGTTCCTTTCGATTCCCACAACTATGGCCCATGATGGAATCGTTTCTCCAATTGCTGTTCTGAAACGTCAGGATGGAAAGCCGAAGAGCCTCGGTTGCGCCATGCCCACAATGATGATTATGGACACCAAGCTGATTGCCACATGTCCTCCGCAACTGATTAAGGCTGGTATCGGCGACACCATTTCAAACTACATGGCGTTGAAGGATTGGGAGTTTGCAGTTTCTCGCGGTCAGGATGAGATGAACGGATACGCCTACATGATGTCCCGTACTTCTCTTGATGCCCTGATGAAGACGCAGTTTGACCATATCTGCCCTGAGTTTTTAGATGTCCTCGCAAACAGTCTCGTCCTTTCCGGTATTGCTATGGATTATGCTGGGTCCAGTCGCCCTGTAAGCGGCTCAGAGCATCTCTTCTCCCATGCTCTTGACTACTTCTGTGAGAAGCAGAATCTTCATGGATTCAATGTGGCTCTCGGTACGGTGACCGTCCTCAAGATTATCGGGGAAGACCCATCAGAGGTAATAAGATACCTGAAAAAGTTTGAGGTCGATATTAACCCAGAGCATATGGAAATCCCAGAAGATACGTTTGTATATTGCTTACAGCACGCCACAGAGATGCGCAATAATCGGTATACCTATCTGCATGAGGCAGATTTGAATGATGAAAAATTGAGAAGGATTTATAAGGAATTAGCGGAGGAATTATAAGATGGGAACAAGCAGTAACAGGGCACTTATTCTTGCGGCGGGACTTGGCACACGCCTTGCTCCTATTACTAATGACAGACCGAAATCCCTGGTTCCGGTCAATGGCAAACCCATCCTTCTTAAACAGATTGAGAATCTGAAAGAGAACGGAGTTGAAGATATAACCATCGTTTCCGGTTATAAGGCGGATGCGCTGGAGAAGGCGGTTCATGCGCTATATCCGGAGATCAAGATCGTGGAGTCCGTGGACTACGCTACAACGAACAATATGTATTCTGCGTATCTCGGAATTAGAGCAATGTTCCCTGATGGTGAATTCAAGCCGTTCTACATGATGAATGCAGACGTGTTTTACGATGCCTCGGTAATCACTGCTCTTGATAAGGATGAGAGGCAGAATCTGATCGTTGTTGATATGGGGCGCTACATTGAAGAATCCATGAAGGTCATAGAAAAGGATGGTAGGATCATAGCTATTTCAAAGCAGATCACCCCAGAAGAAGCTCTTGGTTGCTCTATTGACGTTTACAAGTTTGGTTCAGATGGCGGAAAAGCCTTTTATGATTGCTGTGTAGACTTTATTGAAAAACAGAAAGAGCTAAAGAAGTGGAGCGAGGTTGCATTGAACGATGCACTCGCTGATGTTGTTTTCCAAGCTTCCCCGTTGGTTGGACGTTGGCTTGAGATTGATAACCATGAGGATTTAGAGGCGGCAGAGAAGCTTTTTTCGGAGTGAGAGATGATGACTGATTATTTCGGAAGAGATGCATCAGAGCTTAAAAAAAAGAAGCTTTGGCTCTTCGATATGGATGGAACCATATATGAAGAGGAACGACTGTTTGATGGTACGCTTGAGCTTTTGAAAGCAATTGCAGATAATGGCGGACGATATGTATTTATTACTAACAACTCGTCAAAGTCTGTTGTTGACTATATAACGAAAGTTCAGAGGCTTGGTATTCCGGCTGATGAGCACAATTTCTTCACATCTGCTCAGGCAACCGCTTTGTGGTTAAACGAGAACAAACTCGGAACAAAGGTTTACTGCCAAGGAACCAAAAGCTTGGTAAAGGAGCTGAGAGATGCTGGAATTGATGTAACGGAGGAAGTCGAAGAGGTCGGAGTTGTTTTAATTGGATTCGATATGGAACTGACTACACAAAAGCTCCGGAAAACCTGTGAGATGTAACATATATCGCCACAAATCCCGATCTTGCCTGCCCTGTTGCCTTCGGTTTTATACCTGACTGCGGTTCGATTTGCGGAATGATCAAGAATGCTACCGGTAAGGAGCCAAAATATATTGGGAAGCCTGAACCGACGATGGTAGATATTGTTCGAGAGGAATTTGAGGTTCCGGCAGATGCAACTGTTGTAGTAGGTGATCGGCTTTACACAGACATTGCCACAGGATTGAACGCTGGAGTTACAGCCGTATGCGTTTTAACAGGTGAGGCGACAGTAGAAACGATTGAGAATGGCGAGATTAAACCGACCCTAACGTTTGACAACATAAACGATATCTACAGAGCTTTTATTGAGCCCGTGTAAGATAAGTGCAAAACAAATGAACTCACAAAATAGTACAAGGAGCAAAACCAATGAACAAAACTATTGCCATAGCCGGAACAGGCTATGTTGGCCTTTCCCTAGCTGTGCTTCTGGCCCAGCATAATGATGTTATTGCTGTAGACATCGTTCCTGAAAAGGTGGAGAAACTCAACAACTATGTTTCTCCTATCCAGGACGATTATATTGAGAAGTATTTGGCCGAGGCAAAGGCAGGAGAACGAAATCTAAATCTGACAGCAACTACTGATGGCGCAGCAGCTTACAGCAAGGCTGAATACGTCATAATCGCTGCTCCGACCAACTATGATCCACAAAAGAACTTCTTTGATTGCTCTGCCGTGGAAAGCGTGATTGAGCTCGTGATGGCATCTTCCGACCAAGCCATTATGGTCATCAAGTCCACAATTCCTGTTGGCTACACCGAGCGAATCCGCA
>CAZALQ010000172.1:0-3848 GCA_964485605.1 uncultured Oscillospiraceae bacterium | reverse complement strand
GCCTTCCTTCTATGTTGTCAAGGGCGTCCATGACTACATCGGAACCTTCAAGTATGTCTTTTGCATTATCTTTTGAAAGGAGAGCTATGTAGACTTCGGTCTTTACATTGCTGTTTATCTTAGCTACTGCCGAAGACGCTTCGGCTGCCTTGCTCTTGCCGAGGTTTTCTTCAGTGCATAAAAGCTGTCTGTTCAGATTGCTTTCGGAAAAGGTATCGCAATCTATGAGTTTTATCTTTCCTATGCCTATCCTTGCAAGGCCGTTGATAAGGTATCCTCCAAGTCCTCCGCAGCCTATGACTGCAACAGTTTTTGTGCTGAGGATCTCCTGTTCCTCTCTTGAAATGGAAGGAAAGTTTCTTGAGTATCTTTCGTCGTTCATTTTAGTACCTTCTTCTGACTTCACCGGGATGCTCGAGGGTATACCCGCCAAGCGTTTCTAATCTCTTTGCAAATTCCGGACTTTTAAGTATTGATATAAGTTTTTGTACCCGGGGCAGATCCCATGCGCTGTCCGGTATGATGAAATCGTACTGCTCTGTGCATACAGGGACAAAATCAAGGTCGTAGATTTTTGCAGCAGAGTATATGCCCATGCCGGCATCTCCCGATCCTGCTGCTATCTGCGCTGCGACCGATGTATGAGTTGTTTCTTCTCTTTCATATCCCTCTATTGCATCAGAGTTCATGTTGTATTTTTTAATGAGATAGTCTGTCAGGACTCTTGTGCCGGATCCTTTTTGCCTGTTTACATAGCGAAGGCCCTTTTTAGCCAGGTCTTCAAACTTTTCAATATGCAGAGGATTTCCTTTTGCAATCATTATGCCTTGGGTTCTTCCTACGCACTCAACAAGCCTTATTCCGCCATCAGGGAAGTACTTTTTCATATATGAATAGTTATATTCGCCTGTTTCTTCATCAAGAAGATGACATCCGGCTATATGGGATTCACCGCGCTTTACTGCCATGATTCCTCCCATTGATCCTACATGGGTGGAGCTTAAGTAAAGGTTTGGATATGCAGAGTGCAGCATATCAGAAAGCTCATCGATGAGGGGATCATGAGATCCTATGGCAAGTATAGTATTATCGAATATTTCCTTTGGTTTAAGAAGCTTTACTTCAACTTCTTCTCCTGCTTCCAATCCTTCAAGGCCTTGGGGTATGGTCATAATACCGTCGGCTTTCATAAAGGAGCTTACAACTCCTGCTCCTCTTGAAAGGGGACTTGCAATGATTTTTTCTCCGACCTTTGCCAGCTTTACTCTGACATATTCTTTGTACTTAAGGCCTGAAACTATGCTCTTTGAAAGAGTTGCCTTAAGGCAGTTTTCTGCTTCTGCGGTTCTGTGGTACCAAAGATCTACAAGGGGTTTAAACAGCTCTTCCAATACTATGATTCCGGAAACCGGATATCCCGGTACTCCGAGAATGGGCTTTCCTTCTGCAAGTCCTAAGATGGCAGGTTTGCCCGGTTTTATTGCGATGCCGTGGTGTATTACTTTCCCGAGTTCTGAAATGCATTGGGTGGTCCAGTCGTCTCTTCCTGCTGAGGAACCTGCGTTGATGATTACCATATCGCATTCTGAAAGGGCCTTCTTAAGAGCTTCTTTAATGAGCTCCGGTTTATCTTTTACGATTGGATAGGTTTTTGATTCGCAGTCCCAAGTATTAAGCATTCCGGAAAAAATTGATGAATTAAACTCCATCACGTCACCCTCTTTGGGATCGTCTGTAGGCTCTACTATTTCATCACCTGTAGGAATTATTCCAACTAAAGGTTTTTTAATGGCATCTGCTTTTAATACCCCTGCAGCGAGCATTGCGCCGACGGTAGACGGTTCAATTCTTGAGTAGGAGGGGAGTATCATCTCTCCTGCGCATATATCTTCACCTATTTGCCTTACATTTTCCCATGGTGCTGCAGAAGTATATAGCTTTGCTTTTCCTTCATCTTCCCAAATGACATCTTCTATCATTACGACTGCATTGCAGTCCTTTGGAAGTGGGTCACCTGTGTCGACAATGGTATACATATCCTTAGTAAGGATGACCGGTGTGGTTGCGGTGGCACCATAGCTTTTATCTGCTTTTATGGCTATTCCGTCCATTGCACTGGCAGTATAGTGGGGTGCGCTTATTTTTGCATAAATAGCTTTTGATGAAAATCTGCCGGCTGATTTTACTGAAGATATGGTTTCTTCCTTAAAGTCAAATCCTGCTTCCTTTAATGCATTAAGATAATCATTTCTTGCATCCTCAAGAGATGCATTTGTTAAATAATTAAATGACATTTAAATTTGCTCCATATTTAGAATAAAAGAATATTTACAAGGCTTCCCTTGGAAATGCCTTCAGCATCCCTTGAAACTGTAAGGAATCCGTCAGATCTGGTAAGAGAAGATATGAGTCCTGATTTGCTTTGAACAGGAACAGCGTAAACCTTTCCGTCCCTTTCCTCAAGTGATACACCTATATATACAGTCCTTCCCTGGTTTGCGGGAACGGCTTCATCGAGTATTGCTGGGATGAGCCATTCTTTTTTATCCGAACCAAAGAGTACTGAAATAATCGCTTTTACGAAAATCGATGATACAAAGAAGGATGCGCCCGGATGTCCTGGAAGTCCGATGAGCGGTTTATTTCCGCATCTTCCAAGTATCGTGGGTTTCCCCGGTTTCATAGCTATGCCGTGGAAGAGCAGGGGGCCGAAGCTTTCAATGATACGGGCTGTGGCATCTTTTTGGCCCACGGAGCTTCCTCCGGAAATGACCACCATGTCGCATTCTGATACTGCCTTTTTTATTGCCTTTGACAAAAGCTCCTCGTCATCTTTAAAGAAACCGTACATTACGGGTTTGCATCCCCATTCAGTGCAAAGGGCATTGAGCATGTATGAGTTGACATCTCTTACCTGACCTTCGAGGGGTTTGTCCTCTATTGCTACCAGTTCATCACCGGTGGAAATGATCCCGACGGTCAGTTTTGAACTTACACTTACCTTGTCAATTCCAAGAGATGCAAATACTGCTATATGCTGAGGTTTTAGGATGGTTCCCTTTTTTGCAATGACTGTTCCGGGGCGGCAGTCGTCTCCCATGTAGACCATGTTCTCTCCCGGGGCAGCTGATTTGATAATTGCAATCTCATCTGAAGAAAACTTTTCGGTGTATTCGACCATGACAACACAGTCAGCGCCCTTGGGGACCTTTCCTCCGGTCGGTACTTCTGCGCAGGTTCCCGGAAGAAGCTCAGTTTCGAAATCTTTTCCCATTTCGACCTTTCCGCACAGCTTTAATATGGCGGGTATGCTTTCGCTGCAGCCAAAGGCATCCTTTGCTCTGATTGCATATCCGTCTACTGAAGACCTGTCAAATCCGGGCACGTATTCGCTGCTGCATATATCTTCTGATAAGATACGGCCTAAGGCATTTTCTATGTTTACGGTTTCATTTAGTCCGATTGGGCTGAATTCCTTTTTTATAAGGGCCAGAACTTCATCCGGAGTTTTAACATTAAGCATTGTCTATATCCTTATATGATCTACAAAATATATAGGTTAATTGTACCGCAATTTAGCCTTTGGGTCAAAGAAGACTGCGGCAGCAGCTCAATGAAAAGGGAGCGGTCTTGCCGCTCCCTAAATAGACTGTTTTTACTTTTATTATCCCTGCTGTCTTTGCGCGCGAAGCTTTGCTGTCTGTTCTTCTACATCCATGAATGAAAGAACTATGAGTGTCATGATGGGGAAGAGTAGAGTTGGGAAAAGGTATCCCCACTTATAAATAGCAATAGCATTTGCAGGGTTATTTACAGCAGCATTGATAATGAATCCGGAGAGGGCAGTT
>CAZALQ010000171.1:243-3872 GCA_964485605.1 uncultured Oscillospiraceae bacterium | reverse complement strand
GCTAGATGAAATCGTTGAAATCTCAACGGTTTCGGTATTGACAAATAGAGAGGTAAATATGGCAGAATTGCAAAAATATACAGCCAATAAAGAATTCCCTCGTTGGAAAGAATGGTTCTTTGGAGCAGGCACACTAGGTATGACTATGTGCAATAGTGTAACAAACACATTCTATTTTTATTTCTTAACAAATATAGTTATGATGTCACCGACGCTTATGGCGATTATCACAACTATATCAAGGTTCATTTCCTGCTTTTATGCACCAATAAAAGGTGTAATTATGGGTAAGGCTGAGTGGAAAGCCGGAAAATTTGGAGTATATCTAAAATACTTTGAACCTATAGGAAGAGCCGTTATGGTTCTCTGTTTCGTAAATATTCAAGCTACTCCTACAGTCCAATTTATCTATTATGTTGGCGTCTTTGTCCTATCTGGATTTCTCCTTACATTTGTCGATACGGCAGCCCTTGCATCATTACAATATGTGACAAAAGATCCACTTCAATCTGTAAGACTTTCTTCAAAAAGAAGTGTCGTTGCTACTCTTGGACAAGTATTGAGTTCTCTCCTTACAGTTAGACTTGTTGCCGCCATCGGACAAGGCGACCAGGGAAAAGGATATTTTACGGTTTATCTTATTTATTCCATTGTAGCGTGCATAGGATATCAACTCGTAGCCAGAATCTGTATACAGGATTACGATTTCTATAAAGTTGCACAAGCCGGAGAAAAAGAAAGGGAAAAGCTTACGAAAAAAGCTGAAGAACAGCCTACAAAGAATAAGGTGCCATTTAAAATATATATTAAGGCCTATACATCCAATCTTTCCCCACTCTCTCTTCTTATTGGAGATGCATGTAAAGCCTCTGCAACACTTCTTTATTCGGGATCAATTACTTACTATATGACCTATTATGTAAAGGACCCTGCTAAGCTTACTGCTTTCTTATTTTTAGCGAATATTGGAATGCTCATCGGAAGTTATTGTTGTCCCTACTGTGTTAAACTCTTTGGAAGAAAAGCAACCAATGTTATTTCATATGGTGGATTTGCAGCTTCCCTTATATGCGGACACTTTATAGGTGTAGGAAAAGCCTGGGCTATCATATTATTTGTTGCACTCGGACGTTTCTTCTCGGGACTTAACGGTTCTATAATTGGAGCCTTTTATGTAGATATTGCTGATGATTTCGAATATAGGACTGGGTATTCCATTGCACCATTCTTTATGTCCATGGGTGGGCTTTCATGGTCAATAGCATCTGTATGTGTTGGAACTATTGTCGGAACGACACTTGCAAAGGTTGGGTTCTCTGCAACAGCAAAAGTCACACAACCAATGCTGGATGCAATGCTAAATCTTGTAACCTTGATTCCCGGAATTCCCCTTGCAATAGGCACTGTAGTCTTTCTCTTAGGCTATAACTTAACGGATAAGCATATGGAACCAATCAGAAATGAACTGTCAATCAGAAGAAGTCAACATGAAATAAAATGAACATTCATTTAATTAACTGATACTTAAAATAGAGGTGTAATTAATATTACTCTCAAACTGAAGACAACATCTTACGCATAGCTAAAGAAAACCCCTTCCCTTAGACAAAGACTCTAATGAAAGGGGTTTATTTCAAATTTAAGGGAGGGCTCGCCCTTTTTTTCATCTACCATACAAGATATCACCCTTAGTCAATACCAAGCTCTGCCTTGATTGCGTTTCTAAGAAGACGAGAACAGTTTAAGTGGTTTTTCTCCGCTTGTTTATTTAACCAACTTTCAATTGTTACTGTTTTGTTTACAAGTTTATTATCATGCATCTCTCTATAATGAATAGTATCGCAGGAAATAAGTGTAGCAAATGAATTGCCTTTGCACTTAATACTTGAAATATCTGTAACTTTCGGAATAGTTTTCTCATGCTCTTCGAAATCATATAAATACAAAGCTAAGGCATCTTCCGCCATATCAAAGCTTTGCTGCAATCCCTTACCAAACGTATTACATCCGGGAAGATCCGGAAATGATACGTTATAACAGTCATTTTCCTGTTCAAAAATAGCCGGATAAATATATTTAGCCATTACATTCACCTCTTTATTCCAGCGTCCTTTAGTATTTTTTCTGCCGTTCCTTTAGGTATTTCTTTTGCATGTCTTGGGACTATTATTATGGCCCCTGTCTCCTTGCTTAAATACTTATCATGACTTCTACCATGTTCCACAAAAACAACATTGTTCTTTCTAAGTATTTTAAGCAATTCAGACAGCTTCATTATATTCTCCCGCAACACACATGTCAACACATGTTAATTTCTATATATTAACATTTTACCCCTATGATACACTATTGTCAAATAATGGTAATAATTGAGCAATAAAAAACCCCTGCATCCCAAGGTGTAGGCGTGCAAGGGAAAACTAAGTGTTACATCTGAATCAACCTTGTGAGAAGCATATTCATAAAGAACTTTCTTTGTTCTAAATCTTCCATTGGGAAATCACACTCTTTGCACAGTGCATCAAAACCATCCGGGTATTTTGTATAATCCATTGTTTCCTCCTTTAGTCCTGAACCTGCATGTAATCGCAGAGAGCCTTTACGTTTTCGGGATTTCCGTCCTGTCTGTTTGAACCCATCTTATCAAGGCTCATTACATATCCGCCGTCGCGTCCGACTTCATTTATGAGCTTCTTTGCAAGATCGAGTACTTCCTGCTTTGTTCCTCTTCCGAGGGTGATTGCAGGCATCCCTCCGATAAACGGAATATTTGGATACTTTTTTCTCATCTCAAAGATATCATCCTGTTCCATTGAAATTGCGACTGTTCCTCTTGGATAGTCGGCAAAATAATCATAAAATCTTCCCCCGATACCTTCGAACATGATGTTAATATTCTTTCCCTTTGCAGCTGCTTCATCCATAAATGGTTTGAGCGTTCTGTTCCAGTAAAGATACTCCCACTGTTTTTGATTCATAACAACATGAGAAAGGAACATGAGATTCGCATCGGAGGTACATCCCGGTTCTCTTCCTTCCGGCCTTCCCTGAAGTTTTTTATACACGTTCCAGAAGTTAAGTCTGTCAAGAGCATCAGCAGCTTCGCCTAAAGCCTCAATATCTCTTCTCATGGAAAGGGAGAATCCCTTGATTCCTCTGAGCATGGAGAAGAGGTACTCATTGCCCATGTAAGGGAATCCGATAAAGGGGCTTGATCCTGCCGGATAAGCGAATCTCTCGTTAACCTCTCTCATGATTCCCATGCTGTAGTTATTGAACTTAACATTCTCATCAATGGTCTTTTGAAATGTTTCCTTTGTCATCTGAGAATTGAACAAAGGATGTTTTCTCGGCATACATACTTCCCAAAGGAACTTTGTCGGATCCTTTGCGAACTCTCTGAGTTCGTCGTGAGCAAGAAGTTCATATGCATCGATACTGATGGTCTCTGCATCATCATCTACTCTGTAATACTGTGTACCGAGTGTAGTTGTGACCTGAAGAGGATTTCTTGTTCCGTAACTGGAAATACCATCCCATTCATACTTTTCGCAATGTTCAAGTATGCACTTTCTCATTATATCGTAATTGAACAATGCTTCTGACAGTTTGTATCCTGCATCAAGTAT
>CAZALQ010000171.1:0-233 GCA_964485605.1 uncultured Oscillospiraceae bacterium | reverse complement strand
GCGGATGTATGAGGGACTCTGTCAGGTCTTTTCTTTCCGCCGTATGCATCTAAGAAGAGCTGAAGTCTATATGCACGCTTTTCCTCTAACTCTTTACTTGCCATTTTGCCTCCTGCAATTTGATTTATCATTTCGCAAAGAAGACTATAACATATTTATTTAAATAAGCATATGCAAACATAACACTACAGAATATATTAATGCAATTAAATGCAAAAAAGAAGATTATACAA
>CAZALQ010000170.1:0-3877 GCA_964485605.1 uncultured Oscillospiraceae bacterium | reverse complement strand
AAAGATCCCGATCCGGAAGTTTCTACGGAAATACCTGTTTCCGTATCAAAGATCATCGGTATTTCACAGATCGAAAGAAACGGCGTAGGATTCAGCCTTAAAGAAGGTGACAGCCTGAAAGCCGGAGACATCATTATAACGGATAAGCTGGCAAGGCTTGAACTGTCTGGAGGTGAAGGAAACAGCATTATACTACCTGAAAGCAGCGAGATCATCCTTGTTTCCTCAGAAGACGGCACCTTGAGCTTTGAACTGAGCAAAGGAGCTGTTCTTCTTAATACAAATATCCCTGTAGTAATGTCAGTCCATGACAGTACATACAAGGCAGAAAATGCAGTCGCCCATGCAAGCATACAGACAGGCAGTGCTTCCATACATGTGCTTGGCGGCAGTGCAGAGCTTTCGGCAGGCGAAAAGCTGTACGTTGCAGATGCCGGTCAAAGCATCATCATATCCGATACGTCATCGGGCACTGAATACGAGGTCAAAGACCTATCTGTAGAGGCTTTGGATGAAGCTACTATAAACTCGCTTCTTGCCAGTGGATGGACTAATATGTGCTTCAGCGCAGACGATCTCCAGGGCGTTCTGACAGCCAGAGCTGAAGAGGCAAGGATAGCAAAGGAAGAAGCTGAAAAGAAATCCAAGCAGGATTCTGCACCATCAGGCGGAGGTTCCGGCACTGCTCCATCAGGCGGAAGTTCCGGTTTCGGCACCGTGCCTAGCGGCGGCTCAGGTGAGGGAAGTTCTGAGGGAACTACCCCAAGCAGCGGATCCGGAGAAGGCAGCGGTTCTGAAGGTAATACGCCGTCAGGAGAAGGCTCAGGATCTGAAGGAACTACCCCAAGCAGCGAATCCGGAGAAGGCAGCGGTTCTGAAGGTAATACGCCGTCAGGAGAAGGTTCAGGATCTGAGGGCGGATCAGGCGAAGGATCCGGTTCCGAAGGCGGTTCAGGCAGCGACGAACCTGTCACACCACCGCCTGCACCTACGCCTAAGTATTGCACCGTACAGATAGTCTGCAGTACTATATTGAACAACATGGGAAATCTGGACCCGGCAAAAGCTCCTTTCGTTCCTGCAGACGGATATATACTCTATCCGACGACCATGGAGTTTACAGAAGGAGAGACGGTTTTCGATGTACTTTGCAGGGTACGTGACTGGTACGGCATCCAGCTCGAATATTCATGGACACCCATGTACAACAGCTACTATATTGAAGGCATAGGTAATCTTTACGAATTTGACTGTGGTCCTGAATCAGGCTGGATGTACAAAGTCAACGGATGGTTCCCAAACTTCGGATGTTCAAGTTATCCTCTGTCTGACGGTGACAATATAGTTTGGTGCTACACCTGCAACGGACTTGGAGCTGATGTAGGGGGCGGAGTATAATACACATATATGATCTTATGACCCGGCGATAGCCGGGTTTTTCTTTTCTATATGCCGAAAAGAATGTATAATGCCTTTGATGAAATACGAAAAGGTAGTTATAGCTAATTTCATATCAAGGCCAAACCGTTTTGTTGCTCATGTGAAAGTAAACGGAAAAGAAGAGGTCGTCCATGTAAAGAATACAGGCCGCTGCAAAGAGCTCCTGGTCCCCGGCTGCACCGTCTATCTCGAAGATCATGAAGGACGCATGGGAACCAGGAAAATGAGATATTCTCTCATTGCAGTGGATAAGAAGCTGCCCGTGGGAACTCTTCATATAAACATGGATTCCCAGGCTCCAAATAAGGCGGCCTTTGAAGGGCTTTCAAAGGGCGTTATCAAAATTCCGGGAATGTCACAGCTTATGGTCGTAAAACCGGAGACAACTTTCGGAAATTCAAGATTCGATTTCTATCTCGAGGATAAGGATGGAAGAACAGGATTTTGTGAGGTAAAGGGCTGCACTCTCGAAAATGAAGGAATAGCATCCTTTCCCGATGCTCCGACAGAAAGGGGCGTAAAGCACATAGAAGAGCTCATACTTGCAAAGGAAGAGGGCTATATAGCTACACTTCTTTTCATAGTACAGATGGAAGGGATGAAATATATAAGGCCGAATGATGAGACTCATCCTGCCTTTGGAGATGCCCTAAGAAAAGCAGCAGAAATGGGCGTAAATGTAATTGCCTATGAATGCTCGGTAAGTGCAGATACAATGATAGTTACAAGGCCTATCCCGGTCAATTTAGATAAGTGATAAAAGATTTTTTACCAATCACAATTGAAGATATGAAGAAAAGGGGCTGGGAACAGCCTGACTTTGTTTATGTCATAGGGGATGCCTATGTGGATCACTCATCATTTGGTCCTGCCATCATAAGCAGAGTTTTGGAATCCAGAGGTTTTAAGATCGCCATCATTTCTCAGCCTGACTGGCACGATGAAGAAAGCATTGCGCTTTTTGGAAGACCTCGCCTTGGTTTTTTGGTCAGTGCCGGAAACATGGATTCCATGGTCAATCACTATACAGTAAACAAGAAGAAGCGCCACGATGATGCATATACACCGGGAGGCAAGGCAGGAAAAAGGCCTGACTATGCCACCATAGTATATTGCAATATGATAAAGAGAAAGTTTAAAGATGTGCCTGTTATCATAGGAGGCATAGAGGCAAGCCTTAGGCGCCTTGCTCATTATGACTATTGGTCAAACAAGATAAGAAGATCCATACTTCTTGACTCGGGAGCAGATCTGCTCCTCTACGGCATGGGGGAGCTCAGCGCAGTAGAGGCGGCAGAGGCTCTTGACAGCGGCCTTGCCATTGAGGACATAACTTTTATCAGAGGTACGGTATACAAGACAAGAGAGATAGATAATGTAACGGATCCTGTCATACTTCCCGATTATGATGAGCTTTTAAAAGATAAACTAACTTATGCAAGAAGTTTCTATGAGCAGTATATAAATACAGATTTCGTTACGGCAAAGCCTCTTGTAGAAAAGTATGGTGAAAAGAGATACATAGTACAGAATCCCCCTCAAAGGCCTCTTACCATGCAGGAGATGGACGATGTATATGATCTTCCATATATGAATACCTACCATCCCTCTTATGAAAAGGATGGAGGAGTACCTGCCATAAAGGAAGTCAAATTCTCCCTTACAAGCAACAGGGGATGCTTCGGCGGATGCAGTTTTTGCGCTCTTACTTTCCATCAGGGAAGGATAGTTCAGGCGAGGAGTCACGAATCCATCATCAAAGAAGCAAAGGTCATGACAGAGGATCCCCAGTTCAAGGGGTACATCCACGATGTAGGAGGTCCCACTGCTGACTTTAGGAGGCCTGCCTGCGACAAGCAGCTGACAAAAGGAGTGTGCACAGATAAACAGTGCCTTTTTCCAAAGCCCTGCAAGAATCTTAAGGCAACCCACACGGACTATGTCAAACTCCTTAGAAAACTAAGAGAACTTCCGAAGGTCAAAAAGGTCTTCGTAAGGTCCGGCATCAGGTTTGATTATGTGCTTGCGGATAAGGATGACAGATTCTTAAGAGAGCTTTGCAAATATCATGTTAGCGGGCAATTAAGGACAGCACCTGAGCATGTCTCGGACAATGACCTAAAACTCATGGGAAAGCCCGAAAACAGCGTTTACAAAGAGTTCGTAAAGAAGTTCGATTCCATCAACAGGGAACTGGGCCTTGAACAGTACGCGGTGCCTTATCTCATATCATCACACCCTGGATCAAAGCTTGAAGATGCAATAGCTCTTGCCGAAAGCATCAGAGACATGGGATATATGCCGGAGCAGGTACAGGATTTCTATCCTACGCCGTCTACTATATCTACCTGCATGTACTATACAGGAGTGGATCCACTGAATTTGGAGAAGGTCTATGTACCCAATGCTATGCATGAAAAGAACTTGCAAATGGCTT
>CAZALQ010000169.1:3051-3884 GCA_964485605.1 uncultured Oscillospiraceae bacterium | reverse complement strand
AAAAAATCACGAAGGGAGTTGATGATATTATGGGTGGAAAAGTACTGGAATACGAGGCAAAGACGATACTAAACAAAGGAATAAATCAAGGCATCGAGCAAGGCATCAAGCGTGGCATTAACCAGGGCATTGAACAAGAACGTCAGCAATTGGAAGCTGCCGTTATCGGACTAAAATCCGGCAAATCAGCTGATGATCTTATCAAGGCCGGAATAGATTCTGAAACTGTTGATCTTGCCCTGAAATGTGTAGGATAGAATTATTATTTGGTAAATAAGACGCGTCTGAGCGAGTACTCCCGGCGGGAATCGAACCCACAACTGCCCCTTAGGAGCCTCGCAAGCAACCGCGAATACACGGTTTTTCGCACTTCGGGTGCAATCCCGGGTGCAATTTTGCCTATTTTACCCAACTTAAAATGCCACCCTTTCCGGTGGCATTTTAAGTTCGACTCGTAACATTTTCAAGGAGAAGTTTCTTATGCATTCGACCTAAATATATTCTACTATAATTCCCCTTATAATTCAACCGATAATATCCGACCTTTTGCGACAATTATATCACAAAGAGACATAGTGCTTAAATGAATTCCATTTAGCATTACTTTTTCCGACAAAAGGAGCCGGACAGCTTTTGCCATTTACATCCCAGTGTCGGATGATAGTCTTTGCGTTCGGACAATACTTTCTGATATACTTGATCAGTTCCCTCACGGCCTCTTCCTGAACCATATTTGAGTTTGTGCAGCAGTCACACAGCTCAATCGAAACAGAATTAGCATTCGTGCACTTCTTGTAGTATTTGCCTGCCCCGTCCTTGTTCGTGAAAAATCC
>CAZALQ010000169.1:593-3041 GCA_964485605.1 uncultured Oscillospiraceae bacterium | reverse complement strand
CCTACGCTCCAGGCGGTCAGATTGATGTTGATGCTCTTTACTACCTTACCTTTTTTGTCAACAAAGAAATGAGCGCCTGCAGACCTTGTGTTTTGATTTTTGAAATACAGGCCGTTACCTTTTGCTGTGTCATTTCTGTTGCCTGTGTAGTGGATCACGATGTATTTGATTGACTTATAGTCTCTCTTGGCTCCGTACGAGCAAGGCTTAGCCTTTATCTTCTCAATTTTCATCCTCTACCTCCTCCGATGCGTAGCCGGGCTTGCGGTAATCAACTCCGTCAAACTCTCCATCCGCAATCCTTTTTTCGTACTGTTTCGCTACATTTTCCATCTCCGGCAGGTACTTGTTGTACGAATTGGTGGAGATTTTAAGCACCGTACCCAAAAATGTGTCGATGGCCACGATCACACCAGTAACCTCTTCCGAGTACGGCAGCTTCAAAACCTGCGCCAGCATAAAATACAGAGTTGCCAAAGCCGGCAATACGATCTGCGCTACATACTTCAATACATCATACACTTTGTTGCTCATTGAAAATTTCCTCCTTTGTAAGAAATCCGCCATTGCGTTTGTAGGCTTCATAGCCTTCCTTAATGATTTTTATAGATACATCCGCTTTCCCGTTCTCAAACTCAGGGTGCAAATTACAATATGATTCATACTGGGAGATATCATCAAGAATCTCATTGTAGTACTCCTCAGAATGAAGTCTGCCTCTCACCACATCATCAGCGAACTTATACAGATGCAATCTAACCTTTTTAACTTCCCTGTCCTCTGTTCTTTTCTCGATCTCTGTTACTCTGTCGCTTATAGCCTTCATATCTTCCTGAATCTGCTTTACCCGCACCTCAAGAGGTTTAGAAGCCCACTCGCCAAACTTACCGAAAAGCCACGACCACGGATTGACCTTTATCGGTGCAATCTGGATCAACGACAGAAGTGCCAGAAACAATATGCTAATCGACGGGATATTCAAAATATTATCTAAACTCATCAGCTTGCCCTCTCTATATTTACATTTACATAGCCCGGATAATCATTCCTTATCATCTCAAAGCCTGCAGCTATTATCGGGAACACCTCGGAAAAATACTTGCTTTTATGTTTTACTCTGTAAATCGAAAGATCGTTCTTGATTATGTATTCTGTCAGCTCCGTAGTCTTTCTGTCCTCGAAAAAATTAAGCATCGTGTAAAACAGAGCAGAAACACTTGCGCATATGATGTCTTTACCTGTCTCAGCATATCCGGCGTGTCCTTCTATCACAACCTCAAGATCGTTTTTTGATTCTTTTATATTTATGTTTATCATATCTGCGCCATCTTCCTTGTTCTGTTCTTAGCATTTTCAAGCATCTCTGATTTAGGTGTCGCACCTCCGAGAGAATCAACATTGACATTAGCTTCTCTTGATCCGCCGCCATTTACATTGCCGGGGTTAACTCCACCTACTTGCGGAACAAGGCCGACCGCTGCCTGCAGTTGTGCTAACTGCTGCTGGAGCATTATGTTCTGCTGATAGAGAGTGCCGTTTTGTTCTATCTTTTGCATTATCTTTTCCTTGCCCTCAAACTCCATCATATCAAGACACGATAGAGAAGCGTCAGCATTACCCGGAGCGAAGAAGCCCTGCCCGTAAAACTGTAAAGCCAACTCATTTTGGCTCATTCTTGAGTATGTGCTCTTTTTAGCCGCTGTAACCGTCACATCGAACACGGGTTCTTTCTCGCCCAGATCAACTCCAAAATCATTGCCTTGCGGACGCGGTCTCATATTTTCATTTGAGAATGTGGCAAACTCCTGTTCGCCCTTCTGACCGAGAATCCTAAACTTCCTTGGCTCATCATAGAACTGCCTTATAAGTTCTATCACAAGGTCGCACTCTTTCTTAAAAGCTCTGTATGTTGCTTTAAGCATATCCCTTGAAAGCTTTGAACCTGCTTCCTGTAATGCCGCAATGGCTGTAGCAGCTGTAACGCCTGACTGAGTAGAGCCCTGTGAGAAGTCTCTGTTACCCGATGTTTCTTTGAGCTCATCGATCTTGTGCTGTAGCACAGTCATATTGTTACCACTTACCTGAACCGCCTGGAACGGAAGTATACCTTCAACATTACCGGTTGTATGTACTACCTCTTTAGACCAGTCGTTGAATTCTTCTTCGTTTACTCCGGCGTTATCAGGTATGAAATATCTTCCCTTGCTTGCCTTCACGGAAGTATCGAGGATAACCTGATTCATCTTATCAATGTACATCTGTGGATCCCTCATTATATCGATATAACCGAACCCTGCAGGAGAGCCTTCCTCGATGAACAACGAATCAAGTACAAAAGGATATTTCCCGTGATCGTAAAATCCATTTTCGACATAAGTAGGATCATTCTCAGACGCATACAGGATAACATCACCTACAAACTTACAATAATGAAGTATCTCCCTTGTG
>CAZALQ010000169.1:0-579 GCA_964485605.1 uncultured Oscillospiraceae bacterium | reverse complement strand
ATCGTCCTGAGCAACATAATGAGTCATATCGATGTCTTTGTTGCCGATCACATCCGCTGCCTCCGGATATTTCTCTTTTATCATATCGTTAGAAACCAGCTGTATGTGGAATACATTTTCGCTATCCTGTATATCATTTATACCGGGCTCCCAGAAAAGATTGAGAAGATCAATCTTTCTGATATCTATATCACCTAACCCGTTATTCTTTTTTGAATTCCATCCTATGATCTTAGCAGAGCACCCCTGCTTAAGTTTATACCAAGCCGCATCTGAGTAAACCTGCTCATAGTCATTATACTCAAGGATAACCGGCAAAATAGAGGTAAGTGTCTTTGCTGCGGGGTCGTCAGCTTCTTCTCTTGGTAGTACCATAGGTTCAGGATAGTTATCCATCATATCAGCGTGTTTATTTGATATGGAGTTATGAAGCCACGCCGAGACAGGCTCGGCCATATGCTTATCTTTTCTTTCTTCTGCAGAAGCTGATACAGCCCAGTGTCTTAACTTCCACCACTCCTCATTGTTTCTTATTCTTCTTTCGAGTTCTTGTTTATGGTTCTTATACTCGCGGAGCTG
>CAZALQ010000168.1:3662-3908 GCA_964485605.1 uncultured Oscillospiraceae bacterium | reverse complement strand
ATATTACTATAAGACAATTAGAATACTCTCGGACCTGACTTGTATTAATTATCTGCTGGACAGCCATGCATTACCATCGTCAATCACATTTGAAAAACGATTAGCGCATGCTTGAAGCTTTTCAGCAAGGTTTCTCAACGCTTTATTGATATCATCACCGACTGGCTCTGCTTCACGTTGATATCGTTGTAAGAATTGCTTACTAACAGTATCCTCCCAAGCGTAATGACTCACTTGGGCCATAAC
>CAZALQ010000168.1:0-3624 GCA_964485605.1 uncultured Oscillospiraceae bacterium | reverse complement strand
TTCATAGTTTCTTAATTCTTGTGTAATTCGATTTGCGCAGTCCCGCATCCGAGCTGTATCATAGTGGTTGGACATAGTTCACCTCAGTCTTAAAAAAGGAATAATTTTGTTCCATTTCGTATCTCTGTATCGCGAACCCGCAAATTGGGATCGTATTCTTTTCCTGTCTCTTGACGGCAAAGAATGGATTGAACAGAAGCTTGATAAGTTCCGTTAGATAGTTTAGTAAAAGCAGAAGCAACCAGTTGTGTTAGTGTCCCTATTTGCATTGAATCAGGAATAAACATATCGTATGAAAGATCTGCTGCTGGTAGTTTTACCTCAACGAGATACTTTTTCATTTTGTTTCCTCCTCGACAGCATCAAAGAACTCACCTACGACTGCTCTTGCTCCATGAACTATAAAGCCATAGGGAGCCGATACATTTCCGGTAAACGTGATATCATCTTGGAACATAATATGGGTTCCGGCATCGGATGACAACACGATACCTGAAGATATTGGGAAAATGTATCCAATACATCTTTGCTGTATCATCTCAATAAACTTATTCTGATTCTGGATGAAAACGAAGTTGATATGATAATTAGGAGTTAGCTGATTAAACATTATTCGCAGATGTTCTGCGTCTTCGGATTCGGCATCAAAAGAGTCCATAAGCTGACTTGGTTCGTAGACAACAACAACTAACCTTGTGAAGTTTGGTACGTCCTTTCCACTTTGAAGAGCCGCTTTGCCCTCTTCTGCCCTCTTCAATACAGTATCCCAAATTCCTTTGATGTTTTCACTTAACGCGCAATCCCCTGTTTTCAGTTCAATACAGTCATTAGATTGGAGAGATGATTTAATTGTGGATAATAATTGATTTTTTTGTACCAGATGCCCATCATCATATACGACGACTGTTGAAGTGGAGGAAGTAAGATCATAGTTGATCAAATCTCCACTATCTTTTTCATAAGCAACAGGAATAGAATTAAGTGCGAAATGAATGTCCGTCCGTTTCTCCCTCGAACTAATATAATTATCGAGAGTTGGGCTATCATCCGTAGCTCCTTTAGATTCACCAGTTTCCTCTCTCCTGCAAAAAAGACGGATTGCATCATATGTATTCTCTGCATCCTCAAAAACGATATCCGTTTGAAATTCGCAGACCACTCCATCGACCCGAACTAGGCCTCTACCTCTGAATTGGTCTGGAACAATGCCTTCTGTTTTCCCAACAATATCGCGGTACTGGTCATCATCATTCTGTCGTAGGGTATATACATTTTTGAATAGTGGCTGCATATTATATGGAATTGAATTCCATGTTGTTCCTGTCATTAAGAGATAGATACCATATTTAATACCCTCTCGACAGATCTGAACTAATTGTTCTCTTGTCTCTGGATAACTCTCATTTAAATTCTGGAAGTTATGAATGACAAGTAAAAGAGTTGGAATCTTTTTGCCAGAGGATCTGATATAGGTTTGATAGTCCCCTCCGTATCGCTTCATACGTTCTCTTCGTTCCGTCATTTGGTAACTAAGATTCTGCAGCATATCCTCTACACCCTGACGCTCTCCCGCACCAACATATGCGGACGTGTATGGTGAATCTGCAAAGGCCGACAGAGATCCTGAATCAAAATCGCATAAGAAGAAATTCACTTCGTCTGTGCCATGCGTCTCCATGACGCGAATTAGCATGGTGTTCAGGAAGTCCAGTTTCCCGCTACCGGCCATTCCATATAGTAGAGCATTTCCCTGGGTACTAAACGGTACTGTAAGAGGCAAATGCTTTTGATTCATGAGATCATCGTACTTACCTATCGTGGGGTTCAATATGAATGGAACAATTTCGGTATCATAAATCGTTTCTTGTTTCTTTTCCTTCTTTGGCGGAGCCAAGGGTTCTTTCCACAACTTTTCTGCCTTTAGTCCATTCTCTGTAGCCGTTGCACCAATGAACTCTACTACCGCATCAATCTGCTTCTCTGGCGTTCCGGGATCCCGCACTCCTTTTGGGGTAGACGCTCGATATAAAACAGTTCCTTGTTCATTGAGTACTTCAATATAATTTCCCGCATCAGTCTTGGCTTGGTCCATTGGTTCATATGTAGCGCCAGACCAAGGAGATTGACCATATTCAAATACTTCATCATTGCCAACCTGAAAATAGAAACGTCCTGCAGTTGTAATCAGTGTAGCATCCGGCCTGCCAATCATACTTTGACTATCCGATCTATCCTGTACTTTTAAACACACCTTAAATCGGATATTGCTCTTTATTTGGTCATCTACAACTCCTTCCGGCTTCTGTGTGGCAAGAATCAAGTGAACTCCTAGACTACGGCCAATTCGTGCAATACGAATCAGCTGCCCCATGAAATCGCCATGTTGTTGTTTCAATTCCGCAAACTCATCCGATATCAATACCAGGTGAGGAAGCGGTTTAAGAGATGGGTCATCCCTGCGAAGCTTTTGATATTTATAGATATCAATGTTGCTGATTTTTTTCTGCTCGCTAATCTCTTTAAAAAGCTTCTGACGCTTTTCCAACTCATGCTCAATAGCTAAGAACGACCGCTTTAATTCATTTCCGTCCAGATTGGTAATCAGTCCTGCAGTATGCGGTAGGTTTTTGAATATATCCGCCATACCACCGCCCTTAAAATCGATCAGAACAAAAGCAACATCCTCTGGAGAATAGTTGATGGCCAAAGCAGCGATATAAGAAATAATGAACTCCGATTTGCCGGACCCTGTCATACCAGCAATCAGGCCGTGTGGACCATGTGCCTTTTCATGAATATTAAGTTCAATTAAATAGCCGTCAGAATCCACCCCGATGGGTGCACTGATACGATCTACCGCACTGTTCTCTCGCCATCTTCTAATTAAGTCCAAATGATCGGCTTTCCCGATTTTATACATTTCCATAAATGTATATTGAGATGGGAGGCTTTTTGCGTTTGTTGGGGAATCCAGGAGAATGTTAGACATTTGGATGAAAATCTCTTCGGGATTCCCCTTGAAATCGATGCGTTGATGACATACCCGCCTCTGCCCAGTGATATCATTATAATCAGCTAATGTTGCTGCAACGCCCTCATACTTTTCAGGGTTCCTCTTCCGATCAGTTTCGTTGCCTAAATTGATGACGTAAGAACATGCCTTTGGCAAATACTGACGCTCATCATATAGTGCAATCATGGTCATATTACTGGTCTCTGGCGTCTGGTAGAGTTCTTTTATCGCCTGGGCACGCTCAGTCAGCACTTTGTCAGCAGCAAAAATTAAATAATATGGACCGGTATTCTCAGATCGCTCGTCTTTTTGTACTGCGCGAAGTGTATTGATGTAATCAGATAATATACGCACCTCTTCTGGATCATTTGCAAGATAACGCACTGTTCTTTCATCATTCCAAAGATGCGGAATCCACTTTACAAACTCCCAGGTATCACGTTCCTTTTCATTATAAATGAAAATGATTTTCAAGTCTTCATAATTGTGCATGGCCGTAAGCTCAAGCAAAAGAGCCTTACTAAAGCCAACAACATTCTCTCTATCCCCTATTACGCCAACAATGCCAGCACCCCTTAATGGGATCGTGACCGGCACATCTTTGATGAGAT
>CAZALQ010000167.1:0-3956 GCA_964485605.1 uncultured Oscillospiraceae bacterium | reverse complement strand
TTTACAAATTAACCGAAATAGTTTATCATAAACAAATAAAATTGACTACTAAAAATTGTGAGGTCAGAAAAAAATGATTAAATCAATTTTAATATTGCTTATAGGTATCATTGTAATGATACTGACATCTCCTTTAGCCCTTATAGCGTATATCTTCTCTAAAAAAGGAAAATATGATCCGCCATCAAAATTCGGTGTTGCAGTGCTTCAGGCTTTGGCAAAGTTCTTCTGCAGACTCTCAGGATGCGTATATCATATAGAAGGACAGGAAAACATACCCGATACACCCGCTGTATTCGTCGGCAATCACCAGGGAGATTATGACGCCTTTCTCATCTTATTTGCTCTCGGCGAACCAAAGGTAATAATGGCAAAGAAGGAAGTCAAAGTTATCCCCATTGCAAACCTTTGGATGGTCATAATCAAATGCATCTTTGTCGACAGAAAGAACCATAAAAAGGCTATGGCCGCTATGATGAAATCAAAGGATTATCTCGAGCACGGCAGAAGCATACTGTATTTTGCCGAAGGCCACAGAAGCAAGGGTCCTGATATGGGACCATTTAAAGGCGGTGCCTTTAAGACTGCCGTTGCGACAGGAACTCAAATCGTACCCTTTGCAATTGACGGTTCATATAAAGTGTATGAACAGCAGGGATATTTAAAAAGAAGTGATGTATACTTCCATATCCTCCCGCCGGTTCCTGTAAGCAAGGAGGATGATCCAAGAAAAGTATCAGATAAGATACAAGGGCTCATCCAAGAAGAATTAGATAAAATAAGAGGATAAAAACAAGCGGTAAATCAGAAAAATGATTTACCGCTTTTAATTTGTTTTTAGCTATTGTATTTGTCTGCAAGTATTCTTGCTACGTGCACACCGGAGGCTGCTGCCTGTGAAAGTGAATGGGTAACACCTGATCCATCGCCAAGGGCATAAAGTCCTTTTACTTTGGTTTCAAGGTTCTCATCGACCTCTATAAGGGAATTGTAGAACTTGACCTCAACACCGTAAAGAAGCGTATCATCGTTTGCAGTTCCCGGAGCGATCTTATCAAGAGCATATATCATCTCAATAATATCATCGAGCTGCCTTTTAGGCATTACCAAAGCCAAGTCTCCCGGAGTTGCCTTTAAAGTGGGCTTGGTAAAGGATTTTGCCATACGGTGCTCATTGCTTCTTCTTCCTTTAATGAGATCTCCAAAGCGCTGAACTATTACTCCGCCTCCAAGCATGTTGGAGAGCCTTGCTATTGATTCACCATACTCGTTACTATCCTTAAAGGGCTCTGTAAATGTATTTGAAACAAGCAGCGCAAAATTCGTATTATTGGTTCTAAGCTCAGGGTCTGCATATGAGTGACCGTTTACAGTTACGATACCGTTTGTATTTTCGTTTACGACTTCTCCATATGGGTTCATGCAAAAAGTTCTTACATGGTCACCGTATTTTTCAGTTCTGTATACAAGTTTGCTCTCATATACCTGATCTGTTATATGCTTAAAGATATCTGCCGGAAGCTCTACCCTTACGCCTAAATCCACCCTGTTGCTCTTAGTGGCAATGCCCATATCAGAGCAAATGGAAGAAAGCTGTTTTGAACCGGATCTTCCCATGCCAAGAACTAAATCTTTGCAGTGGTAATCTTCACCGTCTGAGCAGTGAAGAACAAATCCATCTTCTACCCTCTTTACATCTTCAACAGTCGTTCTGAAAAGAGTCTCTATTTTGTTGTCGGAATAATCGTACATCTTTTTGAGTATCTGAGCATTTCTGTCAGTTCCCAAATGACGTACTTTTGCATTCAGTAGGTGCAGATCGTATCTTAGGGCAGTAGTTCTCAGTTCATCATTTGCTGCGTTATACAGCTTTGCTTCAGAACCGCCGAAGCCGCAGAGCACGCTGTCTACGTACTCCATCAGCTCCATAGCTTTCTTTTCGCCCACATATACATGCAAATCACCACCGAATTCGGTGGTGATATTGTACTTTCCGTCTGAGAGGGTACCGGCACCGCCATATCCGTTCATGATGTGGCACGGATTGCATTTAATACAGCTCTTAACCTTGCCTGCTGCAATCGGGCACTTACGCTCCTCGAGCCTTGCGCCTTTATCAATAACCAGCACCTTTGCATTAATATCGCGCTTAGTCAGTTCATATGACATGAACACGCCTGAAGCACCTGCACCTACGATAATAATATCGTAGTTCTTCATTTTTTATATTTCCTCAATCTCCAGTTCATTGAAAGCTGCAGCTACTTTGTCGAATTCAGCGTCATCAACGATGTCTACAAGTTCAAATTCCTCATCGGAAATTTCCTTGTAACCGTAAAGGTAAACATCATCTGTTCCGTCATCGGGAAGAAGTGCGATGTATTCCTTATCTTCTACATCGAAAATACCCATGATTTCGCATTCGACTTCTGTAACTTTCCCATTCTCTTCGAATTCGAGTGTTATAAAATCTTCGTCTTCGTCAAGAAGTTCTTCATTAACATTCTTCTTATCTTCTGCCATTTTTTTCTCCTATATAACAATTGCTTTTAATGACAATAAAATTCTAACATTTGCAGATTATTTTGCAAGTACTATTCAAATATTGCCTTTTCTGACACGTGGCTTAAGACCTTATCCTGAAGCAGGAATTGCTTAAGATACGGAAGACCGTATTCCTTTACTGCTTCATCATAGCTTAAGGCGTTTTCATTCTCTTCTCCAACAGAAGTGAAGTATTCTTTTACTTCATCATCACTGATGCTTACATTGAAGTACTCGGAAAGTGCCTGAATAAGCATAGCATTCTTTGCCTGGGTCTTAAGATTGTCTGCATATTTCTCAAGATATTCCTCTTCGGAATTGACCTGATACTGATTCTTAAGATATGTGATGAGCTCAACACCCTGTGACTTTTCAGCATATTCTTTGAGTCTTAAGATAGTTGCATCATTGATCGTCTTCTGTACAGCTTCAGGAATTTCTTTGCCCTCGCTGATCGTGCAATTTGTAACGATATAGTCTTCAACTATGCTTTCTTTGATAAAGTCAAGGTATTCCTGTGCGGTAGTAATAGATACTCCGTAATAATAGTAGAATGACTGATAGAGATTCTTCATTACGAAATCATCATTAAATTCTGCAGGTGTGTATTCTACTATGTAATTTACCTTTGTCTTGAATACTGCAGGTTTACCTGAGAAATCAGGGTTATTTTCATAGGGATCAGGGAATGTTACATTGATATCAAATTCATCTCCCGGCTGATGTCCGACAAGCTGTTCAAGGAATCCGGGAATATAGCTTGTTGTAGCAATATTAACATCTGTACCCTGCTCGTTTGTACTTCCGTTTTCAAATGCCTCGCCATCCATATATCCGACATAATCAATGTTAACTGTGTCGGTTTCCTTGATCGTTCCTTCTTCAATATGAATTTGATCGGGGAAAGCTTCTGTTACAAGATACTCAATCTCGTTATCAACATCTGACTGAGAAAGTCTGATGTCATCCATGTTCTTAAATTCGAAATAATCAAGAGCGGATACTCCCTGAAAATATCCATTTTGATCTAGTCCGTTGCTGAATGCAGAAGTCTTTCCGCATGAGCAAAGAACCATTGAAAGCATTAATATAAGCGCAATTACTTTGCTTAAATTTTTCATTAGTCTAGTCTCCTCACTAAAATACATAACAAGGCATTATACTACTTATCCCATGTTTTTTCTATGAAAATATATGAAAAGCGGGAGAAATAATTCTCCCGCTCAAGTAAAATTATGTTTTTTTACTGTTTTATTGCTCTTTTTTGAACAGTTTCCTGTATAGTTTTGTAAATGGTCTGAACTTTATGAGGCAAAAAACAATTGCTGCAAAGATCAGAATGCCTACAAAGTTATACGAAATCCAGTAGAAGAAGTTTGCAAAATTATCTCCGGTTTCTGAAAGTCCTTCTG
>CAZALQ010000166.1:0-4026 GCA_964485605.1 uncultured Oscillospiraceae bacterium | reverse complement strand
GTAAAACTGAATATGCTATAAACTATGCTCTTGAGCATAACGGAGAGATTATCTCCGCCGATTCCATGCAGGTTTATAAATATATGGATATAGGATCTGCGAAACCAACTCCTGAAGAAAGAGCAAAAGTTAAGCATTATCTTGTGGATGAAATCGATCCGAGGGATAGCTTTTCCGTTTATGAATATAAAAAACTTGCGATGAAGTATATTAAAGAAGTTGCTGAAAAGGGCAAACTTCCTATTGTTTGCGGAGGTACAGGTCTATATATCAATTCTCTTGTATATGATATGGATTTTTCTGCTCCCGAAGGAGATCAGGAATACAGGGATAAGATCTGGAAAGAAGTTGATGAAGATCCGGATAAGCTGTATGAAAGATTAAAAGGACTTGATCCAAATGCAGCAAAAAGCATTCATCCCAATAATATAAAAAGAGTTCTCAGGGCAGTAGAAAGACTTGAAAAAGGTGAAGACAGCCTTTCCGAATTTAAAGATATAGAAATGCCCTCTAAGGAACTCGATTGTGAAATATATGTTCTTTCAATGAATAGAGAAAGGCTGTATGACCGCATCAATAAAAGGGTAGATATTCTCTATGAAAAAGGATTGGCAGATGAAGTAAAGAAGCTCATGGATATGGGTTTCACATCAGAAGATGTTGCAATGAAGGGAATAGGATATAAGGAAATCATAGATGCTGTTAATCTTGGACTAAGTCCCGAAAGTTCATCGAACTTAATAAAGCAAAATTCCAGGCATTATGCAAAAAGACAGATCACCTGGTTTAAAAGATATAAACAAGCAACAATTATAGAGGTTTAAATGAACAGCCAAATTAAAGATTATTTAAAAGAAAAGTATAATATCTCAAAAGATGTAATAGATATCGTTGAAAAGGCCGAAAATGACCTTCAGGACAGATTTAAAGAGATAGATGATATAGCAGAGTATAATCAGCTTAAGGTTTTAAATGCTTTCCACGAGGAAAGACTTGCAAGCATGCATTTCAATTGGGAAAGCGGATACGGCCTTTCTGATGTGTCTAAGGACAAGATGGATGCAATATTTGCAAGAGTCTTTAAATCTGAGGCTGCTATTGTAAGACCCACCATTGCATGCGGTACTCATGCTCTTGCATCTGTATATTTCGGATTATTAAGGCCCGGTGATGAAATCATCTACTGCACAGGTACTCCTTATGACACCATGAAGACTGTCATAGGACTTGAAAACAATAAAGTGGGAAATTTGCTTGAATTTGGTATTAAATACAAGCAAGTTGATTTACTTTTAGATAATTCGATAGATATTTCAGCTGTTAAAAATGCTATAAATAGTAAGACGAAACTTGTAGTTCTTCAAAGATCTACAGGTTACTCATTCAGAAAAGCTTTCAATACTGACCAGATCAAAGAATGGGTCAAAGCATGTAAGGAAGTTAAACCCGATGTAATCTGTATGGTAGATAACTGCTACGGTGAATTTACAGACTACAGCGACCCAATCGAAAACGGAGCAGATGTTTGTGCCGGTTCCCTCATAAAGGGCGTTGGTGGAGGATATGCTCTTTCCGGCGGATATGTGGCTGGAACTAAGGATATTATCGATGCGGTTTCCAACAGACTTACAGCCCCGGGCCTCGGCGGTGAATACGGACTTACCTTTGGACAGAACAGAGACATTTTAAGGGGACTTTTCGTTGCTCCTAATGTTGTAAGAAATGCCGTAAAAGGTGCAGTGCTTTGTTCTAAAGTATTTGAAAGTCTTGGATATGAAGTTTGTCCAAAAGCTGAAGACAGAAGGGGAGATATAGTCACTTCTGTCAAGTTAAATAACAGGGATGCAGTAATCGCATTCTGCAAAGCAGTTCAAGCTGCTGCTCCTGTAGATTCATTTGCAGCACCTGAAGGCGGAGATATGCCGGGATATGCCGATCCAATAGTTATGGCCAGCGGCTCTTTCGTACAGGGATCTACTATTGAACTTTCAGCAGATGGACCATTAAGAGAGCCATATATCGTATATTTCCAGGGCGGACTAACATACGAACATTCAAAATTTGGTATAATTAATGTACTTCAGTATCTGAAAAACATAGGATTTCTGATATAATGTTTATAAATATTTGTTAATATATTTTTGAGGTGTATTTAAAATGGCAAATTCAAAAAGAATAACAATTGTTTCACCAATTATAGTTCTTGTAAGTATTGCACTTGTTGCATCTTTCCTCCTTGCAGCTGTTTATCAGATAACTTCTCCGATAATTGCTGAAAGAGAAGCAGAAACAAGAAATGCAGCATTAAAACAGGTCCTTGCTGATGCATCTTCATTTACTAAGCTCGAAAATGTTGAACTTGTAAACGGAGTAACAGAAGTATATCAGGCTGATAACGGCGCAGGAATTGTCTGCTCAACAAATTGCAAGAGCCAGCAGGGCGGTGAGATCACCATGATGATCGGTGTTAACTCTGTAGGAGCTGTAAACGGCATGTCTGTAATTACACATAACGAAACAGCCGGTATTGGAGATAAAGTACTTCAGGACAGCTATTACGAGAAGTATTACGGATTAACGGATGTTGAAGCTGTAGAATCCACAGATGTAATCTCCGGAGCTACAAAGACTTCCAACTGTGTCAAAGAAAGTGCTAAAGTTGCTCTTCAGCAGTATGCAATAGTCTCTAACGGAGGAAGCGTACCGTCTTCAGATTCTACATATGAAGATAAACTTGCTAATGCTATAAGCAAGCTGTTCCCGAATTCAAGTACAACACCTCTTGAAACAGAATTTGTTCCGGGAGTTACTGCTCTTTACAAAGTTTCCAATGAGCAGGGATATGCAGTAGTTATCGAATATAACGAAATCAAAGCTGTAGTGGCTGTAAACAGCGAAAACAAAGCAACAGCCGTTGAATATATAGAAGGGGAAGCTGATTCCGCAACATATGCTGAAATTTGCAGCATAGCAGAAAGCCAAAGCAAATAATATTATTGAATCAATACCAAAAGGGACTGTTTTACAGCCCCTTATTTTTTTTTGCAAAAAATTAGAACAAATGTTTCAAAAGTACTTTACAAAGAACATTTGTTTTGTTATTATATATACGAACGATTGTTCAAGAGGTATTGATATGAAAAAGTACAGAATTAAAAACAGATTAAGATTTATAACTTTTATAACAGCTATGATGCTTGTTGTATCATTTTCGATAGCAGGGGTATTTAATATAATTGAAGTACATAGTACTGAAGAACCGGAATATGTAAGTGTAAAAGTTGTAGAAGGCGATACTCTTTGGGATCTTGCAAAAGAATATGGAAATGATGATTGTGATATAAGAGAAGTCATTTATGATATCTGCCATATCAACAATATTAAAGCAAGTGATTTAAGAGCAGGCCAAACTATTCTTATTCCGGTAAACTAATTTGCTTGAGCCTTCAAAAGAAGACTGTAATTCTAAAAGGGAGTATCTATTTAAGATACTTCTTTTTATATATACATTGTTTATTAGCGTATTAAGGGGATACTACTATGGTTCAGATTTCAAAGGGAATAGCCTTACTTGATAGATAATAATAAATATTTATAATATATATAATTTCGGAAAATGTATATTTTACGAAATTGATATGTACATTTTCGCGAAATTGAGTTAAAATAGCCTTGATATATTGATATTACAATGTATAAGCGCCCTGCTGCTTATTTGCGGCTTATATATACTGCTTTATATAAATTTGTATATTTCATATTCAATATTCAATATTCAATATATTATACAGCACTATAGTTATATAGACTTATAATATTTTAATTTTTTATCGATATAATATTATATCATTATGATAAAAATCTCTCCTAAATATACGTTTAGTTTAAGATTTTAGAATAATTGAAAAATCAAGGATTTTGCCCTGTTTTTTCAATGATAAATATATCGATCGCCTATAAAAAAATCGCTTAAATCGGCGATTTTTCGGCCCTATTTTTGGGACATTTCGGGAAAATATGATATTT
>CAZALQ010000165.1:0-4072 GCA_964485605.1 uncultured Oscillospiraceae bacterium | reverse complement strand
AAACAGCTTTAAAAAATGCAGTCCTTTCTGCACACATTGTGGACCCAAAGGCCGCATTTTCTATATTGCAGCCTCTATATATCCTTCCGTCCTTTGTAAGGAGGGCTGCGCCAACCATAAAGTGCGAATACGGCACATATGCGTTCTTCCTTGCTTTAATTGCTTCATTAAGAAGCTCTTCCCTTCTATTATCATTCATATTTTAAATACCTTTCTGTCAATATTTCATCAATTGCATTTTATCATAATAATTAAGCTTTTGCTAAAAGCAAAAAAGAGATTCCCGCTAAAGGAATCTCTTCAATAACTATCTGACATCTAAGCACTGCTTATTTCAGCAAAAAATACAAACCTATAAAGGCTAATAACACAAGAATACTAACAACAATAATTATTGTTCTGCTCTTCTTATCACCTTTTTTGTGATAATTGACCTTGTAAAAAAGATAGAAAACTAAGGTAGCAATCAACGCAACTATCAATGGCGTAAAATCTTCTAAAATGGACATATGTACACCTCCTAAGTATATTATACAAAATAAATATAGGGGGGCAACAATAAATTATACTACGACCCTTATCTTGCCATCCGTATGTTTAAAGTATTCATTTAACTCATATGGGGAATAAATGCCCTGATCGGTAACCACTCCGGTTACAAGTTCGGGCGGAGTGATATCAAAGGCAGGATAGTATCCTTTGACACCCTCTGCAGCTGTTCTTACGCCCATAGCCTGGAGCGTAAATTCACTGTCTCTCATTTCGATCTTAATCGTGTCCACCGTAGGATGCCCTCCGTCCGGGGCACCCGTCACATAGTACGGAACTCCGAAGTGCTTAGCGACTATGGCTGTATTGCAGGTTCCCACCTTATTTACAACATATCCGTCACAGCATATGGCATCGGCCGCCGTTGTAAACACATCGATCCCCTCATTTTTCATAACGAAGGCAGGCATGCCGTCGGTAATGACCGTAACATCAAATCCCATATCCTTGCACACAGTCGCAGTGAGCCTTGCGCCCTGAAAATAGGGTCTTGTTTCCGGGCAGTACAGCTTTATTTCCTTCCCTTTGTTCCTGCACTCTTTGAGCATCATTCCAACTATGGTTTCAGCAAAACAGTAGGTCATAACATGACCGCCTGCAGGGTACTTACTTACAAGGTGTTTTGCGATCTGCCCTATTTGATAATATCTTTCGTCGTTAAGATCTGTGATCTTTTCTATAATGGCATCCCAGGTACAGCTTCCTTTTTCAAGGGCGTCAAAAGCAGCATCAAGGCATTCATTGCAAAGAAGGCTCATGCGCTTGACCGTCGTCGGCCTTGCATGGGATATGGTATACGCCGCTTCCGTAAGGTAGGCCTTTTGATCTTCCAAACCTTTATCCCTGCATTCCCAAGCAGCAAGAGCCATACCCATGGGTCCTGCCGTATAGGGACCTGCCGACTGGGTCACCATATCAGTCAGAGCCTGAGCCACTTCAAAATGGTCCCTGCATCTTACGAATTCGGTCTTCGCTGGATATATTCTTCTGTCAAGAATGAGAACTTCTCCATCCTCAAATCTTGCAATATTGTCGTACCTTAGCATAAAAGCAAGGCCTTGATCCTGTCTTTCCATCTATCTTCCTTTAATCAATTACATCTGCGTGTATGAGTTTAGTTCCGCCTGCGGTATTGGTAAGTCCGCCTGTTACAACTACTACATCGCCGCTTTCAGCAAAGCCCTTTTCCTTTACTATCTGTCTGCTGCTAATGATAAGGTCCTCGAGCCCGTCAAACATCTTTACAAGAACCGGTGTTACATTCCAATACATTGCCATCTGCCTATAGGTCTTTTCCCTGCATGTCATCCCTATGATAGGCATAGGTGTACGGTTTCTTGAAACCATTCTTGCAGTTTCTCCGCTCATGGTGCTTGATACTATGCATCTTGCATTTGTATCTATGGCAAGTTGTCCTGCGGAGTGAGAAAGAGCATCCGTAAGATCTGTTATCTCAAAATCTGCAATTGAAAACCTGTGTGAATAATCTATATGCTGCTCTGCATCTATTGATATGAGAGCCATAGCTTTAACTGCCTGAGCCGGATATTTTCCTGAAGCTGTCTCTCCTGAAAGCATTACGCAGGATGATCCGTCAAATACGGCATTTGCTACATCTGAGATCTCAGCTCTTGTGGGACGGGGCTTTTCGATCATGGATTCGAGCATTTCCGTTGCAGTGATGCATACAGCGCCCTTAAGTCTGCAAAGCTTGATAAGGTCCTTTTGAATTGCAGGAAGCTCCGTATAGGGAATCTCCACTCCCAGGTCTCCCCTTGCAACCATAAGGCCTTCGCAGTAATTCAAAATATCTGCCGCATTATCAACGCCTGACCTGTTTTCGATCTTTGCTATGAGCTGTATATTCTTTCCTCCGTGTTCTTCCAAAAAGGCTTTAAGATCTTTGATATTTTGCGCATTGGAGACAAAGGAGCATGCAACAAAATCAACATCGTTTTCTATACCGAAAAGAAGGTCGTCCTTATCCTGCTGGCTTAAGTATTCCTGATGAAGAACTTTTCCCGGGAAACTCATGGATTTTCTTTCTGTAAGCTTTCCACCTAACAATTTTGTGCATTTTATTTATTTACCTTCAATAGCATCAACTCTAAAGGATACGAGGCCGTCGTTTACCAGGATAGTATCGCCGACTTCAAGCTCGCGGCAAAGCTCAGGATAGGAAACGCTTACTCCCTCACTGTTTCCAACCCTCTCCTCACACCAGAATGAAAATGGATCCCCATCTGACAGCTCAACCTTTCCACCCTCAAAGGTCCTTATTCTGTACTCAGGACCCTTTGTATCGAGAAGTATGGGAAGAGGAACTCCCAGTTCCTTTCTGAGTTTTTTAAGCATATCGATGGTCTTCTTATGGCTTTCATGGGTGCCGTGGGAAAAATTGAGTCTTGCCACATCCATGCCGTTTTCTATCATCTCTCTGACGATATTTTCATCCTCAGTTGACGGACCCATGGTGCATATAATCTTCGTCTTGTTATTTATCATTTCAGTCTAAAACAGCAAAAGCTGCTCTCCTTTCATTGCTCCTACCTATTAAACATATTATATACTACTGATTTAAATCTTTGCCATCCTGCAAAGATGGAAAATCTTAATAAAATGAAATACTTTCTTTGGTACCTAAACTGAGATTTTGCTGCCGACACTTCCCTTTCAAGGATGACTGCATCTTCTTCCTCAGGTCCTTCCTTTGAATATCTTACCTTCAGCATTGTTTCGCCGATCGCTTTTCGCACAAAGTAGAACTTCTTTATAGCTTTGTAGCTTCCGTTGATCCTTTGAAGAGTATTTGGCTTAAAGCGCCTTGCAATATATCGCAGTGTAAAATATATACCCGCGACAATCGCAAAAGCAGCGAGAGGATAAAGTATCCACTTAAAGTCAAATGTCTTTTCCTCCTTATCATCCCCTTCTAATGCAGGTATATCTGAATCTATCGGAATGTCAGGAAGTTGTGTTCCTGCCATCTTCCGTCTATATATACCTGGCAATACGCCATGGCATCACCTTCTGAAACCATAAGTGTGCCGGTGGCATTTACATCCATCTCATATCCGTAGCTGTATCTTGCATATATGCCTGCAGCTCTTAAAAGCAGAACCTGGGCTGCCGCAAAATGCTTGCTGTAGCCTGTTTTGCTTTCATTTATGAACCACATTACAGGATCTTCACCGGCGGGGAGCTCAGGAGGATTATTGCTGTATGTGTATTCCTCATCAAAGATTTTAAGTACTGCCGCTACCGTTTCATATTTGTAATCGGTAAAGGGCTGGATATTGTGATCTATAAGGAACTTTGTAAGACCGGGCTTAAATTCGTCCGGAACTTTAGTGTAATTACTTGCCACATAGCTGCCGTAACCGGGGCTGGAAGTCGCATAGTAGGAATCCGGGTCTATCGCGTATGAGTAGCGTTTGGGATGACCTCCATCTCCCAGGAATGCATAGCTATCCTTAAAGAAAGTAACGTCATCCGAGGTTCTGAAATCACAGTAAGGAACAAA
>CAZALQ010000164.1:0-4095 GCA_964485605.1 uncultured Oscillospiraceae bacterium | reverse complement strand
CGATAACAGATTCGAAGTCGCTCTGCATCTTCTTACCTGCTACTTCTGCGATGTAGCACATCTGAACTGTAGATCCAACTTCGAATGTATCAAAGTCAGGTCCGATAACTTCGATCTTGTGATCTTCGATTTCGGAAGCATCCTTCATAGTTACGAGCTCGAAAGAATCAGACTTAGATCCGTATACTTCGAACTGCATGTCTCCACGACGAATGATTTCGCCTTCGAATGAAGAGTTGAATGCAACAGGGATATCCATCTCCGTGATCTTGAGCTTGATGTCTCTTGCTTCAAGGGATGTCTCGATCCAGTCTTCTCTGTTGGGCTGGAGAATGAGGCTCTTTGGAACCTTGAAGTTTGGTTCGTCAGCATCAGAAATTACTGGGAATCCGAGGCAGATAGCACCAGCGCCGAATCCAACTGTTCTGTCTGTTACATAATCATATGCGTTAACGAAAGCACGGATTCTGTCAAATGTATAGTTGTTCATTGCCCAGTAATCCATCGGCTGTACGTTACCGAAAATCATAGCTGCTCTCATAACGAGAGAGATGATGTGGGAAATCTGCATTGGGTCAGGTCCAACATCTACAACACGAACATCGAAGCTGCAGTTGAGTCCTTTTCTCTTTACCTGCTCAATAACTCCGCCGATAAGGAATACGAAGATACCTCTCTTCTGATATCCCTTTACGAGATCGAATGCTTCATCATCATTTGGTGCTTCGCCTACTACAACTACGAATCCGGGGATATCTCCTGTTACAAGAGGAACACCCAGTGTACGTACTTCGGCGTCTGTCATATGGCCATGATATTCATCGCCATAGGGCTTCTCGTTTTCGATATACTTGCAAAGCTCATATGCTTCGCCTGCCATGCATGTTGCAAGACCTGAGGAGAATACGCTGTCGAGTCTTGGCTCTCTTGTCTGCATATCCTTGATAGGTCCTTCAAGTGCTGTCTTAAGGTCTGCCAGTGTCTTTACCTTGATTCCGGTGTACTGGAGAATGGTTGCGCAGTTATATCCGGTGCTCGGAAACTGTGCTACGTGGTCTGCGCCGTATTTTGCAATAGCTTCATCTACTGCTTTGACAGCTTCGGCGTAAACATCATCATTACCACGAAATGCTGTTTGAAATAAGTCCCTCAATTGGTCCTCCTATCTAATTAGCCGCTTTTGCGGTCTCTTCAATCTTATTTTTGATCTTACGAATTTCTTCTACTGCATCATCTGCAATATCATATGGTGAAGCAGCTTGTCGGTCTGCGTCGGCAACCTTTCCTGAATAATGTATCATTCCGAGAAGGTCTTCCGCCGGGATCTGGCTCTTTATAAACGATTCATCGCCCTCGTCCCTTACTTTGTTTGCAACGACGAATACTTGTTTAACTCCCAAATCTGCAGCAAGTCTCTTTACGCTGTGATAGGTCTGTACACTTCTTGCGCCAGGCTCTATAACTACGATGAAAGCATCTACAAAGGATGTAGTTCCTCTTGCCAGATGCTCAAGGCCTGCTTCCATATCCATGATGACAACTTCGTCTCTGGCTGCCACCAAGTGAGAGAGTATTCTCTTTATCATTACATGCTCCGGACATACACATCCTGAGCCGCCTGCTTTGACTGTTCCCATGACCATGAGTTTTACTCCATTGATCTCATAGGATAAATCATCAGGCAAATCGTCAACCTTTGGGTTGATGATAAAGAATTTATTAAATTCGTCTGCTTTGGTACGCTCTTTTATGAGGTCTTTCATTTCAGAGATCGGAATGATCTTTGAAAGGTCTTCTTCCGAAAATCCCAGGGCAAGTCCCAGATTTGCATCCGGGTCTACATCTGCGCAAAGAACCTTTTTACCTTCATCTGCGTACATTCTGGCGAGAACAGCGCTGAATGTTGTTTTGCCGACTCCGCCTTTACCTGTAACTGCTATTTTCATATTAGATGCCTAATGCTGCTCTCTTTGCTTCGATTCCAGCAATCATCTTCTGAACGAGAGTATCAGGATTGGTGTCGATGATATATCCTGCACCGAGCCATTCTCTTGTTCCGTTGGTGATGAGGTTCATCATTTCATCAGATCCGCCTACGAGAGGATCTATTCCGAGATATGTATCGATACCGGTAGCAACAACATAGTTAGCGATGGACACAGCCTTCTCAGACATCCATTCAGGAGCACATCCGATAACAGGAATCTGATCGATGTTTACTCCCCAATCCTTTGCGATGCCATTAGCAAGGAGCATCATACGGGAAATATCTACGCAGGATCCCATGTGAAGTACAGGTGGGATGTCAGCGAGTTCGCAAACTCTTCTGAGTCCTGCGCCGCAGATCTTCTTTGCTTCTTTGCTCATGAGACCACCCTTTGCTGCAGCCTGTGCTGCGCATCCGGTAGCAACGATGATGATATCGTTCTTGATGAGTTCCTTCATAAGGCTGATGTGTGAATAGTCAGGACGTACCTTCGGGTTGTTGCATCCTACCATAGCAACTGCACCACGGAGAACACCGGACTTAACGCACTCGATGAGCGGTCTGTAAGAACCAATCTGATCTACATGGCTGTTTGTAACTGTGTCAAGTCTTGAAATAATACCTTCACAGGAATATCCAACCATTGTTGTCTGGAGGTTCTCTGGAAGGAATACTTTGCTCTCATCTCTGTTCTGGAAGTTTTCGCATGCTTCAGAAAGAATTCTCTTTGCGATTTCTCCGGCGTTTTCGGATGTGAGTTCAAGATATGTTCCATAAGGAATCTTTGCGATAGGTGATGTTGTATAGAAGTGTGTATGGAAACATTCGGAAAGAGGTCCGATGTTCGGGAAGATACACTGTACGTCTACGCAAATAGCTTCGATGCATCCTGTGAGAAGCACGTTTTCCTGCTGGAGGAAGTTTCCTGCCATCTTGATTCCGTGTCTCATAGCGATTTCGTTAGCTGTGCAGCAAAGACCGACGATGTTGATTCCCTTTGCTCCGAAGGACTTTGCATAATCCTGCATTTCCTTTGTCTCAGCAAGAGTTACGATCATTTCTGATACCGCCGGATCATGTCCGTGGCATACTACGTTGACGTAATCCTTCTGGATGGCGCCGAGTCCTGCTTCGCATTCTCTTGGCATCGGTGTACCGAAGAGAATATCTGTAAACTCTGTTCCCGCCATGGATCCGCCCCATCCGTCAGCAAGGCCGACTCTCAAGGACTGCTTTACGAGAGCTTCAGCTTCTGCTGTACAACCCATGTGAGTCATGTGCATTGCTGTAACAACTTCTCTGTCAACTGCTCTTGGTCTGATACCAAGGTCTTCCCACTTCTGTTGTCTTTCAGGAAGAGCTCTGTCTGTCCATCTCTGATATCCCTTGATCTTACCATATTCGTTAAGACCGATCTCAGCTACTTCGTGTGCGATATCGTAGATGTCTCTGCCTTCTGTTGGAACGCCCCACTCATCTGCAAGTTTTAAGAGCTTTGCGGAATCAGTTACGTGATACCAACCGTCTGCAGAAGAATCATAAAGCTTCCATACGCACTCACGACCGTGGTCAGAGTGAGCAGAGCCGCCGCCCGCTGCCATACGCAGATAGTTTCTTCCTGCGATAGTAGCTGCTGTAGCACCGCAGATGCCCTTAGGAGCCTTAGGTGAGATACGGCATGGACCCATTGAGCAGATACGGCAGCAAATTCCCTTTTCGCCGAATCCGCAGTGCGGCGTCTGGTTCTTTACTCTGTCCTGCCAAGTGTCGATACCAACCTGGACTGCCGTTTCATGAAGTCTTTCTGTTTGTGCTTCAAAGACCTCAATAGGAGTCGATTTGAATTCTTCACTCATAATTGTACTTTCCTCCGTGAATAAATTTTCCACATGCCTCGGATTAGACATGTTTCTGATTAATTTATCTACCGTGAAATGGGCATAATTATCCCCCACCCCGGATAGACATTGGTATTATGCCATAAAAATATAGTTAATATAAGTAATATCTCTTTGCAAAAATGTAACTTTAAGTTACATCAAATCAACATATTCTTTGCTTTTTTCGCTCAATTTATATTTAGTCATAATTTTAAATTTTATAAATCT
>CAZALQ010000163.1:0-4098 GCA_964485605.1 uncultured Oscillospiraceae bacterium | reverse complement strand
TCCTGACAGAAAAACGGCTCAGTGGACTGTCACCTCAGACTTATAACCATTATCATTGAAGGAAAGACTTTTGTTCTGACTGGAACGCTTCCGTCAATGACGAGAGACGAAGCCTCAGCCATAATAGAAAGCTTTGGAGGCAAAACCTCATCCTCAGTATCAAAAAAGACCGATTATGTCCTTGCAGGTGAAGCTGCAGGATCAAAGCTTACCAAGGCGCAGGACCTTGGCGTTGCTATAATCGATGAAGATGAATTTAAGCGTATGTGCGAATAGAAAAAGGGAAGCAATTGCTTCCCTTTTAAAACCCTTTAGGGCATTATCTGTATTTCTCCGCTTGAAAGCGATATTGTTTCATCCTCCGTATATACGAGGAGATTGCAATATTCGTTTATACCCATGGCGACTCCTATTCTTGTTTCGCCGTTATGCATAAAGGAAACTCTCTTTCCGAGTACATTGAGTCTTTTGCTGTAGCCTTCAATTATTGATTCTTTACTCATGGGAGCAAAGAGTATCTCCGAAATTCTTTTTACTATTCTTTCCCTCAGTTCTTCGGAAGGGAGTATGTCAGTTCCATCTGAAATTCCGCCGGCAGTTTTCTTAAGTTCTTCCGGAAGATCCTTTGCAGTCATATTTATTCCTATGCCGGCTATATATTTATCATCATAGTTTTCGCAGAGGATCCCGCATATTTTTTTGTTATTTAAAAATATATCATTGACCCATTTGATCGAGGGCTTTAGGCTGCATATTTCTTCAAGGGCAATGGATACTGCAACGGCAGCCTTTGGAGTCAGCAGTTCGGCAGATTCTATGCCCTCAAGAAGGCATGAAAAATATATACCTCCCCTTGGCGATACAAAACTGTGTTCCGCTCTGCCTCTTCCCGCAGTCTGCATATCTGCCCAGACGACTGTGCCCTTTGGAAAGTCCTCATTCAATATGTAATTGTTAGTTGAATCAACTTCCTTTAGGTGTATGAGCATTGCCGTTCAAATTAACATATTATGCAAAAAAAGCCTTTGTAATGAGTGATGTTTTGCTTGACATTTTGTTTTGCAGTGTAAAAATATACCTATATGATGATGTTGTAAAGGGGAAATTATTATGAATTACAAAAGAGTTTTATCAATACAGGATATTTCATGTTTCGGACAGTGTTCAACCACGGTTGCGCTTCCCATAATATCGGCTTGCGGAGTCGAATGTGCAATTCTTCCGTCAGCTGTTCTGTCCACCCATACAGCTGGTTTTACAGGTTATACGGTAAGGGATCTATCAGGAGATTTCCCGGCCATCTTTGATCATTGGAAAAAGGAAGGCATTTCCTTTGATGCTATTTATACGGGATACTTAGGAAGTGTAGATCAGATCGACTATATACTTGACTATTACAATAGTTTTGATAAAAAGCCCTTACTTGTAGTAGACCCAGCCATGGCCGATAACGGACATCTTTATCCGGCTTTTGATATGGAATATGTCAAAGCTATGAGAAGGCTTTGCGAAAGTGCAGATATTCTTCTTCCGAATCAAACCGAAAAAGATTTTCTTTTTGGCAAAAACGGAGATGAGATGAAGATAAAAGAGGGTGCCTTCACAGTCTTGACAGGAGCATCAAAACGAGATGGATTTACGGGCGTTGAAGTTACGGGTCCCGAGGGCGTCTATTATTATGAGCATGAAAGGCTTCCTGAAGACAGACACGGAACAGGAGATATTTATTCCAGCGTCTTTGTAGGAGCTCTCATGAGGGGCAAGAGCATAAACGATGCTGCAAGGATAGCTGCTGATTTTACTCTTTCATGCATAAGGCATACTCAGGGCGACAGCGAGCATTTCTACGGCGTAAGATTTGAGCTTGAGCTTCCAAAGCTCATTGAGATGCTCAATTAGCTTTTGATAATCTAAAATCCATTGAGATAAAGTTATAAATATAGTATAATAAACGAGCCGGTTTTTTAGGTACCTGCCGGGTCTCCGTGCAATGGCATGTCGTGAACCGTGTCAGGGCGGGAACGCAGCAGCACTAAGCGAATAATGCCGTGTGCCACGGGTTTGGCGCGGTGGGTACTTAAGAAACCGGTTTTGATTGTAATTATTTAGTTGTATAAGCGGAGACAGTCATGTATCAGGCTCTTTATAGGAGCTTTAGACCGGAGGTTTTCGAAGACCTTCTCGGACAAGAGCACATAGTAAAAATACTGCAAAATCAGATCAAAAGCGGAAATGTAGGGCATGCATATCTTTTCTGCGGTACCCGCGGTACGGGAAAGACCACTACAGCAAGGCTTCTTGCAAAGGCATTAAACTGTACAGGCGAGGGAAGCAGACCCTGCGGCCATTGTGCAAACTGCAAGGCTATAGCAGCCGGAGAGTTCCTCGATGTTGTTGAAATGGATGCCGCTTCAAACAATTCTGTTGATGATATACGTGCTTTGAGGGAATCTGTTAATTTTCCTCCTGTTCTGGGAAAAACCAAGGTATATATCATCGACGAAGCTCATATGCTCAGTACGCAGGCAGCCAATGCATTTTTAAAGACCCTGGAAGAACCGCCTGAAAATACAGTATTTATACTTGCAACTACAGATCCAAATAAACTTCCGGCAACTATTTTATCAAGATGCATGAGACTGGATTTCAGAAGGGTTCCGGAAAGAAAGATAAGCGAAAGCTTTGCAAAGATCTGCAGGGAGATAGGAGTTGAGGCAGACCCTGATGCTATTTCCTTAATAGCATCCAATGCTGACGGCTCTGTTCGTGACGGACTGTCCATTCTCGAAAGGTGCGTAGCAGGTACCAAATGCTTAACAAGAGACGATGTACTTTTTATCCTGGGTATATCAGGTGTTGATACATATTTGAAGATAACAGATGAAGTGATAAAGAAGGACAAGGCGGGAGCTTTAGCTACCCTGTCTGAAGTCCTATCAGAAGGCAAAGATGTTCTTCAGTTTACAAAGGACTGGGTTGAGCATGTAAGAAACCTTATGCTCATAAAGTATTCCGACAGACCTCAGGATATAATCAACTTATCCATTGAAAATATTGAGAGATTAAAGGTTCAATCAAACAGCATCTCCATTAATGAGATATCATCCATGATAACGGTTTTATCAAAGCTCATAAATGATGCGAGATATGCGCCGAAGCCAAGGATCCTGTTAGAACTGGCAATCATTGAAATGTGTGCTTAATTTTTACAAAAGGAAGTTAAAGATATGTATACCTATATCAGAGAAAAAACTGTCGCCATGGGAATTGAAGCTTCCATGAAAGCTTTGCTTGAGAACGGGGTAGTTCAGGAAAGAGAAAATCAGGACAGAAAGGATGTAACAAAGGAAATACAGCTCTGCCTTGATATTGAAGAACCTACAGCAGAACCTTTCATTTCAAGAAGCATAGTTACAGATCTTAAGGGACTTGCTAAATATGACCATGAATTCCTTGATGGAACAGGGGATAATGACGGTTGGGAATACACATATCATGCACTGTATAACAGGTTCTATGATCAGCTCATAGCAGAACTTAAAAGAAACATTCATACAAGAAGGGCATGCATTGCGCTTGGCCAGGGAGATATCAACTTTTCAGCAGACCCTCCATGCATGCAGCTTATGATGTTTAACTACGTAAATGAAAAGCTGGAGATGACCATAGTATTCAGGTCAAATGACGGGGTAAAAGCATTCCCGATGAATATTCACGCCGTTGAGATGCTTCACATTAAAGTGGCAAATGAACTCGGCCTTGAAGTCGGACCTCTTCACTACATAGCGAATAATTTCCACGCATACAGCAAGGATTTCCATACACTTGAGAGCTACTGCAAAGTCTTTGAAACAGCTCCCGAAAAGAGGCGCTTTGCAAGCATGGAAGATCTAAAGCCTTTCCTTTAGAGGATCAAATACTATTTTTATAAACAAAATATCCCGCATCACCATGGATTGCGGGATATTTGTCTTTTAGTCTATATATTCTCCGAAAGCTACATTTCGGTTCAATATGCAGGGCTTTTGTTCCTTTGGAACCGGACAGTCGGAAAAACATCTTTTGCCTACCTTAGTTATCCTTATCTTCCTTCCGTCC
>CAZALQ010000162.1:0-4117 GCA_964485605.1 uncultured Oscillospiraceae bacterium | reverse complement strand
TACAGTAAATGAAGATCTTATTTTGTATGCATATTTTTCTGACCAGGTCACGGTTCGATTCCTCGTCAAAGATGATGAAGGAGAAATAATAAGCGAAAAATCACAATATTTTATCGATCTTGTAGCTGGAGGTCAAATCGAAACCCTTCCGGACGATCCTTTTATTGAAGGAAAGGTATTTGATCATTGGGAAAATGAAACAACTGAAGAAACTGTAAGAATCGGAACAACTGTTACAGTAAGCTTTGATGCTGTGGCAGTGTTTAAAGAAATAGATACGTATGAACTAACGGTAAACTATTTCTACAAGAACGATAATAATGAGAGGGTAGATGTCGGTACCCAGGTATACACTTTGGTGGAAGGTGACTTACCTTATACCGTAACAGCGCCAGGATACACTATTGCTACCGAAGTAACAAATGAACCAACTTATTACCCGAGTCAGCCAACAATTACAGTGACGAGGGATCAATTTAGCCGTGCAGAAGGTCAAACCAAATACACCCTTACAGTAGAAGATGAATTTGTTGCCGCTGATGCAAACTATCAAGTTGGCCATTATCTTAAGAATTTCAACGGAGAAGGGTATGGGTTAATAGAGACTGTAAATAAGGTCGGTGTTAAAAACTCCAAGGTTACCCCTGAAATTAATAACTATTCCTATGCGATATACGATCATCGTGATGAAAACGTTCCTCTGACCGGTGATGTGGATCAAGAGCTGAAAGTCTACTATGATCGCAGAGACTTTACTTTATCTTATAACGTGGGTGGTGGCGAATATATTGAGGCCGTCACAGCTCCTTATGAAACAACTATCACACTTCCAACAACTGCAACACGTGCGGGCTACACATTTGCAGGATGGTACATGGATTCTGCATGCACGCAGAGTGCTGGCAATGCGATTACCCTTGAAGACAATACTACGCTCTACGCAAAATGGAACGCATCTCAAGTGGATTACAAAATCGTGTATATGATCGAAAATGCTGATGATGAAGGCTATTCATTCCTGAAAGATGTGACTAGACAGGTAGCTACTGATACTACGCTGACGTTAACTAAAGGCCAGGCTGATAGTTATGCACCAAGTGAATTAGATAAGCAGAATTTTACATTCAAGGAATCTTCCACAGAAGTAATAAAGGCAGATGGTTCTTCTGTCATTGTTGTTAAGTATACGAGGAACGTATATACCATCAATTGGAATGGAGATGTTTATAACACGAGGGGACAGGTCCGCGCTAGTAACCAGGGTAACGGCAGCATCACTGCAAAGTATGGTGCAACCATAACACCTCAATGGGTCGCTACGTTCAATGATCGTTATCCTGACTATGCATGGAGCCCTACGACTCAAAATAATGATAAGGTGATCAGCATTGATACTATGCCGGGTAAAGGAGACTCAAAGTGGACCTTTGACAACAATAATGTTACCCAAGTAAAGGCCTTTGATTTTTCAACTAACAAAACGCAGACACTTAACTATTGGCTTGAGAATTATGAAGGTTCCGAAACCACTATTAGAGATGGAAAAACTTATGGACTGTATAAAACAGTCACAGGTAAGTTTAATTTCCTATATGACAACTCCGACTTCTATGTAATTACTGGTTATGAGAAAGATGGTTATACTGCGGCGTATACAGAATGGGTTGATGGACATTGGGAGTGGTCTGGATGGAACCGAATTTGGGTTGAAGGGCATTATGAAGATCGTACATATACGTTGGGGAATGGAACTCCGGACGTAGATTTAACGGTAGACTTTTATTATGCAGCTGATACACACCATCTTACTTTCTATAATTATGATGGTACTCTGATCAGCGATCAAGAAATAAAGCTTAATGCTAGTATATATAGTTACCTTACAAATAATGTTCCAATTGCACCAATGAGTGGTGCAACATGGCTTGGTTGGTTTACTGATGCTGAGCATGAAAATCAGTATACATATGAGTCCGATGTAAAAATGCCTGCAGGTTTGGTGCTATACGGCAACTTTGCATTTCCGACACGTACGGTGACATTTGATTCTCAGGGAGGTTCTGTAGCTGATTCACAGACTAATGAATATGGTTTTTATGCCACAAAACCGACGGATCCAACAAGAGACCATTATTCTTTCCAGGGTTGGTTTACTGCTGCTGACGAGACGGGTTCTAACTACTATTGGAACCAGCCGGTAACAAATGATACTACGCTTTATGCTCATTGGACACAGGATACAATCAGTTATACTGTACATTACTATGAGGTAAATACGACGACTAAAGTCATGAATGATAAAACAGTTTCAGATACTGACTTTAGAGAGGGCCAAAGCATTACAGAGAATGCACCTACAGTTGCGGGACACGTCGCGGATGAATCCTCTAAAACAATAGAACTTTCATTCGACGAAGAAAATAATACAATTATCTTCTATTATTCCGTGATACCGGATGAGATTACATATACAGTTAACTATGTATTAAAAGACCATCCAGAAATTAAAGTTGCTGAATCTAAGACGGTTACTGTCCCCGGATCAACTACTAATGTCTTAGAGATGGCCAAAGATGTTAATACGACCTATTTAGCAACGCAAACAAGTGACGCAGACATTCTTGGAAAGCATTATAAACCTGCGGAATCAACAAAAGAGCTTCAGCTTGGTTTAGAAAACAATGTAATCAACTTTGAGTATGTTTCTTATACCACTGCAAAGATAACAGTTAACTATCTCGACATGGATGGTAACTCAATCCATGAATCAGAGACATCATATGTTGAAAAAGGAGATACATTCACTGTACAAAACAAGTCTCCGGAAGGTTTCGTTTATCACCATGCATATGTAGATGGGACAACAACGGCCCCGCAGGCAACGTATCAAATTGCTGGAAATGAAGGTAATTTGGTGATTAATATCTATTATCAGAAAAAACTCATAATTATTGCTAACAACAAAGCTAAGACATATGACGGTACAGCTTTGTACAGTAGTTTTGATAACGCGTCTGATTATTCCGTATCGGATACTTTGAGAGGAGATACTCTTACATCAGTAGACTTTGATGGATCTCAAACAGATGCAGGTACTAGCGCAACAACCCCGAAGAACGCACAAATATCTAAGGGTGCACAGGCATTAACGGATCCTGAAACATATTACAACATCATTTATGTACCCGGCTCGTTAACTGTAAAACCAGTAAGTGTATATATCAGCATATCCGCAGACCAATATAACACACACTCCGGTGGCACTGGTCCTAACTACTATACCGGAGAAACCTTTAACGTTGGTTTTACAAACCCGAACAAGCAGCACTTTAATGATGCTGCGGGATCCGCATATATCAGTATTACAAGCGGGCAGCGCACTTTATTCAAAGAGAAGTATGGCACTGCTATTTGGAATGCCTTGTATGGAACAAATGGTGCATTGATTTCAGAAAAGGATGCCGGTACATATACTGTTACCGGGGCTGAACAACGTGCAATAGTTGCCGGTGTTACCGTCGGTGACCAGGCAATGATGTCTGATCCAAACTATTCGATCACGATTTATGCACGTGATAGTTTTCTGAAAATTGAGCCGTTGCCATTGACTATTACAACCCCGTCAGCAACAAAAACGTATGATGGAACAGCTCTTGAAAAAACTGAAGGAGCCACACTGAACAATATCTAATGGTATAAAAAAATAGGAGAAGTGTGGAGTGCTGCAGAAGCGGCAGCTCCCGGACAAGTTACACTTGGTACGGGAGAAACCATCACTTTTACAGTAAGTGGTTCTCAGATTACTGTTGGTAGCAGCGACAATTTTTATAGTATCGATTGGGGCGAGAATAATGCTTCTAACTATAAAATCAACGCTACGCTTGGTACTCTTACAGTTACTGATACAACCCTTGCCATCAGTGTGGCAGACAGGACGGTTGTATATAACGGAGAGGAACAGTATGGATATTCACTTCCGGGCACAATTACGGGAATGGGAGAAACCATAACTGAAACAAGTGGAGATTATTCATATACTGTAACAGGGCTTGCAGATGGCGATACTCTTCACATCACCTATGATCCATCGTATGGAACGGACGCCAGCACTTCTCCA
>CAZALQ010000161.1:0-4148 GCA_964485605.1 uncultured Oscillospiraceae bacterium | reverse complement strand
ATGTACGTCGGAAAGACCTGCGGGGCGATCACCGGCGCGCTGGCGGTCCTGGGAAAGCTGGCCGTGGCGGACCGCTCGCACCTGACGGAGGATCTGGGGGACCGCGTCGAGGGCCTGCTGAACGCGTTCCAGGAGGCTTTCGGGTCGACGGACTGCGATGACATTGTCCCGCTTTACCGGACCGAGGAGGACGGCTGCTGTCCGACCGTGGAGCTGGCGATGGAAGTGCTGGACGCCTGGCTGAAGGAGCAGGGATTGGCGTGACCCGGGAATCACCGAATGCCTATACGGTGCAGCGCTTTCCGTCCGCGGCAAATGAGGTGAAGCGGATCTGCTCCGATGGCATTGATGTGGTGGAGAAGACCTACGCCGAAGTATTGACCGGATATCCGGATGTGGTCTGGCCGCTCAGCCGCATGACGGTCGAAGCCGCTGTGATGCAGCTGCTCAGAGACGATCTTCCCGGAGATGTTTCGGTTCCCGTCCGGAGAGCTTCCGAAGGGCGGACACTGCGGATGGATCATGTTCCGGGCAGAAGGCTTTCCGAAGTGACGGACGCGGTCCTGTATGACCGTTCACTCTGGGAGCGGATCTTTCGGGCGTACGCTTCTTTGCGGGATCCCGCACGTCTGATGAAGGCGAAGGCTGTTTTGGGAGATGTGCTCTCGGCGCAAAAAAGCATCCTGAAATGCATGCTCGCCTGGAAAACGGATCTGGACCCGTCGGAGTGGATGCCGGATGACCGGCACGACGCGGACCGGCCGGCCGCATTGCCCTGGCGGAAGATCCAGTTCTGTGCGGGCGACGCCTCCGGAAACAATATTCTGCTTTGCGGCGCGCGGGACGATATGCAGAGGTGCGCTGAGACAGGCGCATCGATGGATGACCGGGTTCGCGGCATCTGCCTGCTCGACTTCGAATGTGCGCACATCGGCTGGCAGGGCTGGGACGTCGGACAGCTCCTGGCCGTAACGGAAGCGGAGCGCCCGGAAAAACTGATGAGGGAGATCGTCTTTCCCGCGTTCGAGGCGGCGGTGCCCGATCCGGACTGCCGCGCCGCCTGTCTGTTCTGGAGGGATCATTTTCAAAACTACTACTTAAAGACGAGGAAGAGACATGAAGATCGCTGACAATATCACCGAGCTGATCGGAAACACCCCGCTCATCCGCCTGAGCGATAAGACGAACACCGGCGGGGCGGAAGTGATCCTGAAGCTGGAGTATTACAATCCCATGTCCAGCGTGAAGGACCGCGTCGGCCTGGCCATGCTGGAGGACGCGGAGCGGCGCGGGATCATTCAGCCCGGCGCGACCATTATCGAGCCCACGAGCGGAAACACCGGCATCGGCCTCGCGGTCGCGTGCGCGGTGAAGGGCTATCATCTGATCCTGACGATGCCGGAGACCATGAGCATCGAGCGGCGCCGCATCCTGAACGCGCTGGGGGCGGAGATCGTCCTGACCGAGGCGTATTCGAGCATGGTCGGTTCGGTCGAGAAGGCGAAGGAGCTGCACGAGCGGATCCCGGGCTCCTGGATCCCGGACCAGTTCGCGAACCCCGCGAACGTCGACGTGCACCGCCGCACCACCGCGCAGGAGATCCTGCGGGACACGGACGGGAAGGTCGACATTATCGTCGCGGGCGTGGGCACCGGCGGCACGCTGACCGGCATCGGCGAGGTCCTGAAGGAGCACGATCCGGCGACGCGGGTCGTCGCGGTCGAGCCGTTTAAATCTGCGGTGCTCTCCGGCGGGCAGGCCTATCCGCACCGCATCCAGGGCATCGGCGCGGGCTTCATCCCGTCGATCATGAACATGGATATCGTGGACGAGATCCTGACCGTCATGGACGAGGACGCGAGCAAATACGCGCACCTGAGGGCGGAGAATGAGGGCATCCTGGTGGGCATCTCCGGCGCGTCCAACGTCTGGGCGGCCGTGGAGCTTTCGAAGCGCCCGGAAAACGCCGGAAAGAGCATCGTCACCGTGATCCCCGACTCCGGCGAGCGGTATCTGTCGACCTGGCTCTACGAGGATTTCGCGAAGAACGCGGAGGCCTCGGACGCGGCGCTGAACGAAGAGATCTATGCGACGCTGTATCAGAGCATGCCGCGGGCGGTGGCATTGTCCCTGCGGTACTTCCAGAACGGACTGTACTGCAGCGAGGCCATCCTGCGCGCGTTCAACGAAGTCTACGAGCTCGGCTTCCCGCCCGAACAGTATAAGATCTCGACCGCGTTCGGATCGGGGCTCGGCGAGTCCGGCTGCGCCTGCGGCGCGGTGACCGGCGCGGCCATGGTGATCAGCCTGCTGGCCGGACGCACGCATAACTACGAGTCCGAGCGGATCGCCTACACGGCGGTGAATAAGCTGCACGACGGCTTCCGGAAGACGCATAAGGCCATGTGCTGCCGCGTCCTCACGAAGGACGTCGAGTGGAACTCAGCGGAGCATAAATTCCAGTGCGAGGGGCTGGTGCGCCACGCGGCGGAGCTGTGCGAGGTGATCATCCACGAGGATCTCGAGGAGTTCCTGCCGGAAAACGGCGGCCGGGCGCTCGAGGAGAAACAGAAGTACGTCAATGATCCGAAGAGGATCCGGATCTGAGCACGAAGGGGCGCGGGGTCTCCCGCCGGAATGGAGGTATCTGTGAGTTCCGGACGCGAACAGTCTTATGACATTGAAACCTGCTGTGTCCACGGCGACCCGGACCGGATGATCCGGGACCATAACAATGCCGTGAGTTTCCCCATCTACCAGACCGCGTGTTTTTCGCATCTGAACCCGGGGCATAATCCGAACGGGTTCGATTACTCGCGCGAGTCGAACCCCACGCGCACGCGCCTGGAGCAGGTGATGTCCGCGCTGGAGGACGCGCACGCCTCGATGGCCATGACCTCCGGCATGGCGGCGGTGTCCGCCGTGTTCGAGCTGTTCGCGCCGGGCGACCGCGTGCTGTGCTCGGAAGATCTCTACGGCGGCGTGACGCGCCTGCACGGGATCATCAGCACGAAGAACGGCGTGGCGATCGATTACGTGGATATGTCCGATCTCGCGGCGGTGGAGGAGGCGGTCCGCCTGGAGACGCGCGCGCTCTACGTCGAGACGCCCACGAACCCGACGATGACGGTCGCGGACCTGCGGGGGCTGGTCGAGATCGCGCACCGCCATGACTGCCTGCTGATCGCGGACAACACCTTCATGTCTCCGTATTTTCAGAAACCGCTTCATCTGGGCGCGGATCTGGTGATCCACAGCGGCACGAAGTTCCTCTCCGGGCACAATGACACGGTCTCCGGATTTATCTGTTCGGGCCGGCCGGAGCTGACGGACCGGCTGCGGCTGCTCGCGAAGACGACCGGCGCGGCGCTGGCGCCTTTCGACTGCTGGCTGACGCTGCGGGGGATCAAGACATTGGCCGTGCGCATGGAGCGCCAGCAGGAAAATGCGATGGCGGTCGCGGAATGGCTCGCGGACCAGCCCGGCGTGGCGGAAGTCCTGTATCCGGGGCTGCCCTCGCATCCGGGACACGAGCTGCAGAAGAGCCAGGCGACGGGCTTCGGGAGCATGATCTCGTTTCATGTGAAGGACCGAACGCAGGCGGTAAAGATCCTGCACCGCGTGAAGCTCATCACGTTCGCTGAGAGCCTGGGCGGGACGGAGACCCTGATCACGTATCCGGTGACGCAGACGCATGCGGACGTGCCGGAGCGGATCCGGGAGCGGCTGGGGATCAACGCCACGCTGCTGCGCCTTTCGATCGGTCTGGAGAACACCAGGGATCTGCTGGCGGATCTGAGCCGCGCGATGGAGGGGCTGCGATAAATGATGGAGATGAAAGATCTGTTTGACCCGGGGACTGTCGACCGGCGCGGGACGGACTGCCTGAAGTACGCTTTTGCGGCGGAGCGCGGACAGGACGCGGACGTGCTGCCGCTGTGGGTGGCGGACATGGATTTTCCGACCGTCCCTGCGGTGGCGGAGGCGCTTTCGGAGCGCGCGCTGCACGGCGTTTTCGGGTATACCGAGCCGAAAGACGGCTATTACCGGGCGGCGGCGGACTGGTTCGAGAGGCACTACAGCTGGCGGCCCGAGCGCTCCTGGTTCGTGAAGACGCCGGGCGTGGTCTTCGCGCTGGCGATGGCGGT